>NZ_CBFHAZ010000001.1:0-199324 GCF_965653655.1 Pseudomonas onubensis
CTGCGATGGCGATCTTGAGGACGCCATCGCAGGCAAGCCAGCTCCCACATTGGGTTTTGCGGTGTTATAGAAGTCTTAAGCGCTGAAACCACCATCGATGGTCAAGCTCGCACCCGTGATGTAACCGGCTTCCGGGCCGGCAAGGTAAGCCACGAAGCTGGCAATTTCCTCGACCTGCCCATACCGCCCAACCGCCATCAACCCAATCAAACTCGCCGCAAACTCACTGTCCGCCGGGTTCATATCGGTATCCACCGGCCCAGGCTGCACATTGTTAATGGTGATGCCACGCGGTCCCAGATCCCGTGCCAAGCCCTTGGTCAACCCCACCAGCGCCGCCTTGCTCATTGCATACGGCCCGCCACCGCCAAACGGCATGCGCTCGGCATTGGTGCTGCCGATATTGATCACGCGGCCGCCTTCGCCCATGTGTTTGGCCGCCTCCTGAGTGGCAATAAATACACTGCGCACATTGATCGCCAGGGTCTGGTCGAAGTCTTCCAGCTTGAAGTCTTCCAGTGGCGCGATGGCCAGCACACCGGCGTTGTTCACCAGGATATCCAGGCGCCCAAACGCTTCGACAGTCGCGTTGACGGCGTTGCGAATCGCCGTGGCATCGGCACTGTCGGCCTGAATGGCCAAGGCTTTGCCGCCTGCGCTGATCACGCTGTTTTGCAGTGCCTCGGCCTTGGCGGCGGAGCTGACGTAGGTAAAGGCGACGGCCGCGCCTTGCGCTGCCAGGCGCTTGACGATGGCAGCGCCAATACCGCGTGAACCGCCCTGAATCAATGCAACTTTGCCGCTGAGGGTGTGTGTGGTCATGTCGATCTCCAAGTAGTTGATGGACCGAGTATCGGCCTCGCCCACCCAAGCCGGTAGGCCGTGATTACTATAGTCTGTGTAAACCAAAAGTTTAGAGTGGTCGATATGGAGAGCTTTGGCAGTATCGAGTGTTTCGTGCGCAGCGCCGAAGGTGGCAGCTTCGCCGAAGCGGCCCGGCATCTGAGTTTGACCCCGGCGGCAGTCGGTAAAAGCGTCGCCAAGCTGGAAGCGCGCCTCGGGGTTCGGCTGTTTCAGCGCAGCACCCGGCGGCTGACGCTGACCGAAGCCGGCAAGCTGTTCCTCGAAGAAGTCAGCGCCAGCCTCACCACCATTCAGAATGCCGTGGCCAACCTTGCCAGCGCCGAAGGGCGGCCGGTGGGAACCTTGAAAGTCAGCATGGGCACGGTGGTCGGCTGTTTATACATCGTGCCGTTGCTTGGGGAGTTTCTGAAGCGCTTCCCCGATATCAGCCCCGACTGGCATTTTGACAATCGCCAGGTCGACCTGATTGGCCAGGGCTTCGATGCCGCATTGGGCGGCGGTTTTGAACTGCCTCAGGGCGTGGTCGCGCGTAAGCTCGCGCCGGCGCATCGGGTGCTGGTGGCCTCACCTGATTATTTGGCGACACGTGCGAGGGTGTTGCAGCCCGAAGACCTTGAGCACTGCGATGGCATCCTGATTCGCTCGCCACAAACCGGCCGCGTGCGCTCCTGGCAACTGACCGGCCGCCACGGTGCGCACGGCCCGTTGAACCTCAAGGCGCGCATGACCATGAGCGATTCCCAGGCGGCCTGCGTCGCGGCAGACCAGGCGTTGGGCATTGCGCTGGTGAGCATGCCGTTTGCCGTGCCTTGGCTGGCGAGCGGCAAGTTGGTACGCGTACTGCCTGATTGGTATGTCGACGACGGCAACATCTCCATTTACTACGCCGAACACAAACTGCTGCCCGGCAAGACCCGGGCGTTTGTGGACTTCATCATCGAGCAATTTTCCGAGCAGAAACTGGGGCAAGCATTCAGCGCGACTTGATCACGGCGATCTACCGACCTGGCCAACCAATCACTTTCTTCGGCCGTGGTGTCGCATAAGTCCTGATCTTCGACGTCGACAACCCCAGGCGCACCAGCGATTCGGCAATGGTGACCGCCGCAGTCACGCCATCCACCACCGGCACGCCGGTGCGCTGGCGAATCTGCTCATCCAGCCCGGCCATGCCGCCGCAGCCCAGGCAGATCACTTCGGCCTTGTCGTCGCGGATGGCCAGCTCCGCCTCGCGCACGATGGCTTGCATGGCGGCGAGCGGGTCTTCTTCCAGCTCCAGCACCGCCATGCCGCTGGCGCGTACCGAGGCGCAGCGTTGATACAGACCTGCGAGTTTCAGGCGGTCTTCAATCAACGGTACGGTACGGTCCAGGGTGGTGACCACCGAATAGGCATGGCCCAGAAACATCGCCGTGCTGGCCGCCGCTTCGGTGATGTCCACCACCGGCACGTTGAGCAATTCCTGCAAACCTTCACGGCCATGTTCGCCGTAGCCGGCCTGGATCACCGCATCAAATGGCTGGTCGTAGGCCATCACCCGGTCCATCACGGCGATGGCGGCCAGGTAGCTTTCAAAGTTGCCCTCGACTGATTCCGCACCGAAGAACGGGGTGAGCCCGACAATCTCGGTGCCCGGTGAAGCCACGGACCGCGCCTGCTGGGCGATGGTGTCGGTGATGGAGGCGGTGGTGTTGACGTTGACCACGAGGATGCGCATGGAATGTCCTTGATTAATGACTGACGTTATCGACTGCAATGCTTTCGCCGCTGACATCGGCGTAGAACGCGTGGCGCTTGGCAATCAGCAGGTACAGCAGCCCTGCAATACCGGCGCCAAACAGCCAGGAAAACGGTGCGACGCTGGCAAAACCGGGCAACAGCGCCAGCAGAATCGCGATGACCGCCGCAGGAATAAACGCCGCGACCGCGCGTAAATTGACCCCACGGCTGTAGTAATAAGCGCCATTCGGGTCTTCGCTATACAGCTGCAATACATCCACCTGGCTTTTACGGATCAGCCAGTAATCGACCATGATCACGCCATACAACGGCCCCAGCAGTGCGCCCAGCCCGGAGAGGAAATACACGATCACCAGTGGGCTGTTGTAGAGGTTCCACGGCAGGATCAGCACCGCCACGGTAGCGCTGATCAGCCCGGCACGCCGGAAGTTCAGGTACTTGGGCGCCAGGTTGCTGAGCACAAAGGCCGGTGCGACGAAGTTGGCCATGATGTTCACCGCCACAGTCACGATCAGGAACGCCAGGCAGCCGAGCACGAGGAAGAAGGTATTGGGGATGGCCGCGATGATTTCGGTCGGGCTTTCAATCACCCGGCCATTGAGCTGGAACTGCCCGCCGCAGAGCAATACGGTGATCGCGGCAAACACCAGGATATTCACCGGCAAGCCCCAGAAGTTGCCGACCAGGATGGTCTTGCGGCACGGCGAGGAGCGAGCGAAGTCACAGAAATTGAGGATCAGCGTGCCGTAGATGCTCAGCCACAGCGCGCCACCGGCAAAGATGTTGCGCCACATCTCACCGCCGCTTAAAGGCTCGCGGATCGACCAGGCGATATTGCCGCCAACCTGGAAGTACATCCAGCCGGCCAGCGCAGCCACGGTCACCAGAATCACCGGCCCGGCGAAGGCTTCATAACGGCGCACCATTTCCATGCCATAAGCCAGGATCGCCAACTGCACAAACCAGATCGTGATGAAACACGCCCAGCCCAAGGTCGACAGGCCGAGAATCGAGTTGTGGTCATAGTCGGCAAACCCTGGATGAATCGCCGACAACAACACACGGAAAACTACCGAAGCCAGGTAGGTCTGGATACCAAACCAGGCAATCGCGATCACGGCACGGATCAACGCCGGAATCTGCGCACCGTGAATGCCGAAACTGATACGGCTGATCACCGGGAACGGCACCCCAGTCTTCTGGCCCATAAACCCCGACAGGTTCATAAAGAAGTACACCAGCGCCGCGCCAATCCCCAGGGACAGCAGAATCTGCCAGCCACCAAGGCCCAGCGCATAGAGGCCGATGGCAAACGAATAGTTGGCGATGTTGTGCACGTCGTTGGTCCACAACGCGAAAATACTGTAGCGCCCCCAGCGTCGGTCTTCGGCTTTGGTGGGGGCCAGGTCCCTGTTGTGCAAGCGTGGGCTTAGCACCAATGGGCCAGGGCTTGTGGCGTCGGGGTTCAGGGCGGAGGAGGGCAGATCCAGTGCGATGTCATTCGAGAGGCTTGTACGCATTCCGGCAGGCTCCGGCGCATCTGCAGGAGCGCTGCAGATGGCAAAGTGTATGTATGTTTTGTATTTATTGTATACAAAGAACAATTCACCTTAAGCCACATGCGTGCCAGTTTTGGCTCTATTAAAATCAGGGTTAATTTCGTTTTTATAGGTTTTACAAATAACTAGTTGAATTAACAGCAATATAAATTGACCGATTGAACAGGTAATTATTTTTTGTGGGAAGGCGCTTTATTTAAGAGGGAAGCAGCGTTAGGAAACGAGTGTTACGTTTTGGTGCGGGAGACTACGGATTGCACACATAAATGGCACTTATGGTTACATTGGTGTGTACATTCCTATGGGCTGCCCCAAACAAAATGTGGGAGCGGGCTTGCTCGCGAAGGCGGCCTCTCAGTCGACTTATAAGTGACTGATCCACCGCCTTCGCGAGCAAGTCGAACCGTCGCACCGCCGCTCCCACACTTTTTTACCGCGTTATATCTCAAGCCTTGCTGATGATATTCCCGGCATGCAGCCCGCATTCCTTCTGCGTGGCTTCCTCCCACCACCAGCGGCCTTCGCGCTCGTGCTGGTTGGGCAATACCGGGCGGGTGCAGGGCTCGCAGCCGATGCTGATAAAACCGCGCTCATGCAGGCTGTTGTACGGCAGTTCCAGCATGCGGATGTAACCCCAGACTTCCTCGCTGGTCATTTGCGCCAGCGGGTTGAATTTGTACAGCGTACGTTCCGGAGTCGAAAACGCCGTATCGATCTCCAGCGCTGCCACCTGGCTGCGGGTGCCGGGGCTCTGGTCGCGGCGTTGGCCGGTGGCCCAGGCGTTTACACTGGACAGTTTGCGGCGCAGCGGTTCGATCTTGCGCACGCCGCAGCATTCGCCATGGCCGTCTTTATAGAAGCTGAACAGGCCTTTCTCTTTGACGAAGGGTTCCAGTTTGCTCTGGTCTGGTGAGATCAGCTCGATGTCGATTTTGTAGAAATCGCGCACCTGTTCAATAAACCGGTAGGTCTCCGGGTGCAGGCGGCCGGTGTCGAGGCTGAAGACTTTGACGTTCTTGTTCAGCTTCCAAGCCATATCGACCAGCACCACATCCTCGGCACCGCTGAAGGAAATCCACAGGTCATCACCGAACTGGCTGAATGCCAGCTTGAGAATGTCCTGGGCGGATTTGTTGGCATAAGTCGCGGCGAGTTCAGCGACGTCGAAGGCTTGGTTCATCAGGACGGTTCCTACAGGTCAGTGGCGCTGAGCGCTCTATAGGGGAGCGATGGTATCAAAATCCGCTCTGCGTTGCGGCGCCGCGCTTGAATCGCTAGAGTTCGGCAGTCCTTTTGCTCGCTCAACTAACAACATCCAATAGGAGTGTCTTGTGGAAATTGCCTGTCTCGACCTGGAAGGGGTGCTGGTTCCGGAAATCTGGATAGCCTTCGCCGAAAAAACCGGTATTGAATCCCTGCGGGCCACCACCCGTGACATTCCCGACTACGACGTGCTGATGAAGCAGCGTCTGCGCATTCTTGACGAGCATGGGCTCAAACTTGCCGATATCCAGGAAGTGATCGCCACCCTCAAGCCGCTGGATGGCGCCATCGAGTTCGTCAACTGGCTGCGCGAACGCTTCCAGGTGGTGATTCTGTCGGACACCTTCTATGAGTTCTCCCAGCCGTTGATGCGCCAGCTCGGTTTCCCGACCTTGTTGTGCCACCGCCTGATCACTGATGGAAATGATCGAGTGGTGAGCTATCAACTGCGTCAGAAGGACCCTAAGCGCCAGTCCGTGCTGGCGTTCAAGACGCTTTACTACCGCGTGATCGCCGCTGGCGATTCCTACAATGACACCACGATGCTGGGTGAAGCTGACCGCGGGATTCTGTTTCATGCGCCGGAAAATGTGATTCGCGAGTTCCCGCAGTTCCCTGCGGTGCACACCTTTGAAGATTTGAAGAAAGCGTTCATCAAGGCATCGAATCGGCAGTTGAGCCTGTAATACACCCAGCGCTGTTGATGGCCCCATCGCAGGCAGGCCAGCTCCCATACTGAATGCGGTCAGCCTGTGGGAGCTGGATTGCCTTCGATGAAGCCCGTGCGGCCACTGCCTAAACCCCTGCCAGTAACCGCTCATAAGGAATGCTCAAGCCTTCATGCAGCCGCTTGATCATCGACAGGCTCAGCTTGCGCTTGTGGTTAAGCACCTCTGACACCCGCCCGCTGGTGCCAATGAAGGGCTCCAGATCACGGGCAGTCATGCCAAGCTGTTCCATGCGAAATTTAATCGCTTCCACCGGGTCCGAAGGCGGCATTGGAAAGTGTTCCGCCTCGTACTTCTCGATGAGTACGGCGAGAATTTCCAGCTCGTCACCCTCAGGCGAGCCGATTGGCGCGCCCCAAAGCTGCTCCACACGCGCGAGCGCGGCAGTCAGGTCTTCCTGGGAATGAATAGGTTTGATGTTCATCACACGGTCTCCGCGTTGATCTGGTCATATTGCATATGGGTGCCCACGAAACGCACGAACCCCAGCTGTCGTTGATAGTCGATCGCCATGATCACTCGATACTTGTTGCCGCCCACGTTGAAAACAACCCTGCTGCCCTTGAGAATACTCGCCGTTCTAAGCTCTGCCTTGATTGCCTGTGGCGTTGTGTAAGTGGTCCTCTCCATATGGCGATACAGTTCGACCAGCGGTGTTTTGGCATCGGTATAAGCGGGATGGCTTTCCCAGAATGTCCTTAAGGTAGAGAGGGCGATTATCCGCATCGCTGTATCCTCCCAATTTGGGAGATATTAGGCGGGGTTAGTGTGAGATGCAATCTCGGAATTAATTTCTGACGAATAGGCAGTCGCTTCATGTGATCCTTCACAGGTGGCGGGTGGACGGTCTGAACCGGACGCTATCCGCCCGCTCATACTTCGTCCACAGCCGTTCTGATTCAGGTTTTTTCTGTCGCTGGGCGCCGCGTACGAGCGCCAGGAAAGGCGGGGTGCTACAGGTTTTCCAACGTGTGTAACAAGACCCGTACTTTGGTCAGCGACTCTTGATACTCCGCCTCCCACTGCGAGTCCGCGACAATTCCGCCGCCGCCCCAGCAGTTCACGTGCCCATCCTTGACCAGCAGACTGCGGATGGCGATGGAGCTGTCCATCTCGCCGCGTACATCCAGATACACCAGCGAGCCGCAGTACAACCCGCGGCGGGTCGGCTCCAGCTCATCGATGATCTGCATCGCGCGAATCTTCGGCGCGCCGGTGATGGAGCCGCCAGGGAAGCTGCCGGCGATCAGGTCGAGGGCGTCTTTGTCGTCGGCCAGCACCCCGGTCACGCTGCTCACCAAGTGGTGCACATTGGGATAGCTTTCCAGGCTGAACAATTCCGGCACTTTCACCGAGCCGGTGCGGCAAGTGCGGCCCAGATCGTTGCGCAGCAGGTCGACGATCATCAGGTTTTCGGCGCGATCCTTGGGACTGGCCAGGAGTTCGGCGGCATTGGCGGCGTCTTCTTCAGGCGTCAAACCCCGCGGGCGGGTGCCTTTGATCGGACGGGTTTCGACCTGGCGTTCGCTGATCTGCACGAAGCGTTCCGGCGACAGACTGAGTACCGCGCCGTCATCCGGCAGGCTCTGAAACCCGGAAAACGGCGTAGGGCAGGCCTCACGCAGCGCGCAGTACGCGACCCAGGGATCGCCGGCACAGGGCGCGCGAAAACGTTGCGCAAAGTTGACCTGGTAGCAGTCGCCCGCCTGGATGTAGGCCTGGATACGCACGATGGCCTGCCGGTAGGCCTCGGATGTGAGGGCCGGTGCCATGGGACCGTTCAGCTTGAACGTGTCAGGCGATTTAGCCGCAGGTTGCCCAAACAGGTCGATCAACCGTAGCCGTTCGCTGCCGGCCAACGCGGGGTGAAATACCAACTGGCTGGTCTGCGCCTGGTGATCGCTGATCAGCGCCCAGGCATACAGCCCGAAGCGTGCATCCGGCAGGTGCAGGTCATCTATGGCCCAATCAGGCAGTTGCTCCAGGTGCCGGCCAAAGTCGTAACTCAAGTAGCCAATCAAGCCGCCAGCAAACGGTAGTGCATAACCTGCAGGCAGATCCGCTTCGCCTAACTGCGTCAGGTTTGTCCGCAAGCGTTGCAGGAAATCACCACCACTTTCGTCAGGCGCTACCGCTAATGTCACTTGTGGCCAGGCGCTGAGCAGGTCATAACGCCCGCGTTCGGCAGCCGGGCGACCACTGTCGAGCAGCACTGCGCCGGGGGCATGACGAATTGCCGCAAAGTAGTCGGCGGGGTTGGCCCGGTAGGGCAGCGGGTGTACTGAGCAGGTCGACATTGCGGGGTGGGATCAGCCGGTGGCGTGGGGGAGGCGATTGTAGTCCCCTGAAGGGTTTGGTCCTAGAGTGAGATTCAAATGTGGGAGCGGGCTTGCTCGCGAAGGCGGTGTATCAGTCCCGGTTGTGTCGAATGACACTGCGCATTCGCGAGCAAGCCCGCTCCCACATTGGATGTGTGTCAGCCTTCTACAGCAGGAATATGCCCAAACATTTCCTGCACAAACTTCACCCGTTCTTCCGGGGTTTCGGTCACGCCAGCCGCTTTCAGCGCGTCCAGTCGCGCTTCTACCGCATGGGTACGCGACGTCAAACCGCAGTCGTTGGCGATCTGGATATTCAGCCCAGGCCGCGCATTCAGCTCCAGGATCAACGGGCCTTTTTCCTGGTCCAGCACCATATCCACGCCGATATAGCCTAGCCCGCACAGCTCATAGCAGCCGGCCGCGAGCGTCATGAACCCGTCCCAGTTGGGCAGTTGCACGCCATCCACCGCGTTGGTGGTGTCGGGGTGTTTGGTAATGATGTTGTTCAGCCAAGTGCCGCGCAGGGTCAGGCCGGTGGCGAGGTCCACGCCCACGCCAATCGCGCCCTGATGCAGGTTGGCCTTGCCGCCGGACTGGCGGGTCGGCAGGCGCAGCATGGCCATTACCGGGTAGCCCATCAGCACGATAATGCGGATATCCGGCACGCCTTCGTAACTGATGCTCTTGAAGATCTGGTCGGGCACCACGCGGTATTCGATCAGTGCGCGGTCGCGGTGGCCTCCCAGGGAATACAAGCCGGTGAGGATGCTGGAGATCTGATGCTCGATTTCTTCATGGCTGATGATCTTGCCGGACACCGTGCGGTAGCGCCCTTCAAAACGGTCGGCCACCACCAGGATGCCATCACCGCCGGCGCCCTGCGCCGGTTTGATCACGAAGTCGCTGCGCCCACCGATGATCTCGTCGAGCTTGTCGATTTCTTTTTCGGTGGAAATGATCCCGTACATTTCCGGCACGTGCAGGCCGGCAGCCAAGGCGCGTTCCTTGGTGATGATCTTGTCATCCACCAGTGGGTACAGGCTGCGCTTGTTGTACTTGAGCACGTAATCGGCGTTTCGCCGGTTAATGCCCATGATCCCCCGCGCTTCCAGGGCCTTCCAGGTTTTCCAGAAGCCGAACATTACGAATCAGCCCTGAGGAAGGCCTTGAAACGTACCAGTTCGGTGAGGCGATAGCCGCGATAGCGACCCATGGCCAGCATGAAACCCACCAGGATCAACAGGATCGCCGGGAAGGTGAACACAAAGTAAACCAGCTCCGGCACGCTCATGATGATGTGCGCCAGGGCGGCGGCGAACAGTGTACCTACGGCCACTTTCAGCGCATGGTTGGCGCCGCGTTCTTCCCAGGTGATCGACAGACGCTCGATGGTCATGGTCAGAATCACCATCGGGAACAGCGCCACCGACAGGCCGCGTTCCAGGCCGAGCTTGTGGCTGAACAGGCTGATGGCTGCAATCAGCACCACCACAAAGGTCAGCACCACCGAGAGCCTTGGCAGCATCTGCAACTTCAAATGTTCCAGATACGATCTGAGCGACAGGCCCAGCGCGGTGATGATGGTAAACAGCGCAATGCCGAAGCCCAACTGCGTCTCGCGAAACGCCAGGGCGATCAGTACCGGGGTGAAGGTGCCCAGGGTTTGCAGGCCGATCAGGTTGCGCAGGATCAGAATCACCAGCACGCCGATGGGGATCATCACCATGATCATGAAGGTCTGCTGGGTTTGCAGCGGCAGGCCGTACAGCGAGTATTCGAGGAAGTTGGCGTCGGTGTTTTCGTCTGTCAGCTTGGCCAGGCGAATCGCGTTCATCTCACTGTTGTTGAGGCTGAAGGTCACCATGGCTTTCTTGCCGCCCTCCACCGAGATCAGGTTTTCATCACCGGTCCACCACAGCAGGCGGTCGGACGGCAGGCCCTGCTCGCCGGTTTCCGGGTTGAAGTACAGCCAGTCATTGCCATTGAAACTGCGCAGCCACAGTTCCGGGGTTTGCGGCTGGTCGGCGACCAGCCGGATGGTGTGGACTTTTTCCACCGGCACATGGGCGATGGACAGCAACAGTTCGACGATCTTGGCTTTGTGCGGCGTGGACGGGTCGCCCGCCAGCAGCAGCTTTACATTGTCGTCGTTGAGGTTGTTGGTGCGCTTGATCGCTTCGGTGATAAAGGTCTCGACGTCGGCCGAATGCTGGCGGATCGGTGCCAGCAGGGCTTCGGCGGCGATTTTTTCCGGGCCTTCGACGGCGATGCTGTCGCGAAAGGTCGGGCCTTTGACCTTGACCTTTTCGCCGCTGTAACGCTTGGTCAGCACCAGGCGGTAATACAGCGTCTGGTTGCCCTTGGCGCGGCGCGCCGACCAGGTGACCTTGCGGTTGCCGTCGGTGCGGTTGACGCTCACGCCGTAGTTATTGGATATAAAACTCTCGTTGAGGCTGACGAAATCGCGGCTCAGGGGCGGCACGAACATCGAGATTTTCACAGGGTCCTTGGGGTTGGCGACGAACTCGACCTTGGCGTCGATGTTCCACAAGTCGTCGGTGGCGTCTTCGGTGACGGGGATTCCCAGCACGAAAATCTGATAGGCGGTGACCGAAATACCCAACACCACCAGGATGGTGATCAGGATTCTCAGGTGCAGGGTCAGAGAGCGCATTCGGTTTACTCGGCGGTATGAGCGTCGGCGGCGCAGGCGGGTTTGCCCGCTGCGTATTTAAGACTGGGGTCGACCAGCGCATCAAAGCGTTTCAACGCTTCGGAGCCGATCAGCAGCGGGTATTGGAAGGCGCTGCGGTCAGTCAAGTTCACTTCGATGCTGCGTAAAGCAGTGCCCATGCAGATATCCAGGGCAATCACTGGGCGGGCGGTGTAGTTCTTGTCCTCATCGGGGTCGTAGTCACCGGCGCGGCGCTTGATCTTGCTGACGCGAGCCAGGGGGCGTTCGATGGGGTGGGAATGGGCGGTGTCGATGGCGAGATAAAAGCGCACCCAGGATTCGCCGTCGCGCTTGAAACGCTTGATATCGCGGGCGCTCAACGAGGCGGTCTTGGCGCCGGTATCGAGTTTGGCGGCGACTTCCAGGTCGATGCCGGCCAATTTGGCGTATTCATTCAGGCCATACACGGTCTTCTCGGCGGCAACGCCAAGGCCAGGTAGGCACAATAGGCAAATAAGAAGGAAGGGTTTGAGTCTCATAGATCCTGACGCGGTGCAGTGCGATGTTTAATTCAAGGCGACTGGCATTGCTGCGCAAACTCCCTCGTGCGCCGTTTCATCAAGTGATGTCAGGCAAAAGCGGCGGGCATTCTAACATGATGCTTTTCTGACGCCAGCGCTGGCAGGCGGCCATGCTCCGCGAAGGTGCAGAGGGGGTTATTAGACGATTGTCGACAATGTGGATTTATTCTTTGACTATTAAGGCTTGATTGGCTAGTTTTTGCGGCATTGCTTTTAAAGGTGTCGACAATATGCTGGGTCAGCTGGAAACGCCGCTGGTGTCGCAAGACGATTCCCAGACCATGTCAGAGAACGTCTTTCGGCGTATCCAGGCCGCCATCGTCAAGGGTGAAATCGCTCCCGGCAGCAAGATCTCCGAACCGGAGCTGGCGCGCACCTACGGCATCAGCCGTGGCCCGTTGCGTGAGGCTATCCACCGTCTCGAGGGCCAGCGCCTGCTGGTGCGCGTGCCGCATGTCGGCGCAAGAGTGGTGTCCTTGAGCCATGCCGAGCTGATCGAGCTGTATGAAATCCGCGAATCCCTGGAAGGCATGGCCTGCCGCCTGGCGGCCGAGCGCATGACCGACGCCGAAATCGAAGAGCTGCGCCAGGTGTTGCACACCCATGAGCGCGATGAAGCATTCCAGGCGGGCCTGGGCTACTACCAGCAAGAGGGCGACTTCGATTTTCATTACCGGATAATTCAAGGCGCCGGTAACCGCACCCTTACCCAAATGCTCTGCGGCGAGCTGTACCAATTGGTGCGCATGTACCGCATCCAGTTCTCCGCCACCCCTAATCGTCCACGCCAGGCCTTTGCCGAGCATCACCGCATTCTTGACGCGATTGCCGATCGCGACGGTGAACTGGCCGAGTTGTTGATGCGCCGGCATATCGGCGCTTCCAAACGCAATATTGCCCGTCACTTCCCGGACGGCGCTCCTTCATCACGAGGTGAGTCATGAGTTCCAACAATAAAACCACTCCAGGCCAGCGTTTTCGTGACGCCGTCGCCAGCGAACAGCCCTTGCAGGTGGTGGGCTCCATCAACGCCAACCACGCGCTGCTGGCCAAGCGCGCCGGTTTCAAGGCGATTTATCTGTCAGGCGGCGGCGTAGCAGCCGGTTCCCTGGGCGTGCCGGACTTGGGCATCACCGGCCTGGACGACGTACTTACCGACGTACGCCGCATCACCGATGTGTGCGACCTGCCGCTGCTGGTAGACGTCGACACCGGTTTCGGCTCCTCGGCGTTCAACGTGGCGCGCACCGTCAAGTCGATGATCAAGTTCGGCGCCGCCGCCATCCACATCGAAGACCAGGTCGGCGCCAAGCGTTGCGGTCATCGCCCGAACAAAGAAATCGTGTCCCAGCAGGAAATGGTCGACCGCATCAAGGCCGCCGTGGACGCGCGCACCGACGACAGCTTCGTGATTATGGCGCGCACCGACGCGCTGGCGGTTGAAGGCTTGGAGTCGGCCCTGGACCGTGCCGCCGCCTGCATCGAAGCCGGCGCCGACATGGTGTTCCCGGAAGCCATTACTGAGCTGGAGATGTACAAGCTCTTCGCCTCAAAGGTAAAGGCCCCGATCCTGGCTAACATTACCGAGTTCGGTGCAACCCCTCTCTACACAGTCGATCAACTGAAATCTGCCGATGTTTCTATCGTGCTGTACCCGCTCTCGGCTTTCCGCGCCATGAACAAGGCTGCCGAGAACGTCTACACCGCAATCCGTCGCGACGGTACGCAGCAGAACGTGATCGACACCATGCAAACCCGCATGGAGCTTTACGATCGCATCGACTACCACACCTTCGAGCAGAAGCTCGACGCGCTGTTCGCCGCGAAAAAGTAACGAACGCGCCTCCCTGAATAACTACAAAATTGGAGAAGAACCATGGCTGAAGCAAAAGTACTGAGTGGCGCCGGCCTGCGTGGCCAGGTGGCCGGGCAGACCGCATTGTCCACCGTGGGCCAGGCCGGTGCCGGCTTGACCTATCGCGGCTATGACGTGCGCGAACTGGCCGCCGATGCGCAATTTGAAGAAGTCGCCTACCTGCTGCTGTACGGCGAATTGCCGAGCAAAACCGAATTGGCCGCCTACAGCGCCAAACTCAGCAAGCTGCGCGACTTGCCCCAGGCGCTTAAAGAAGTACTGGAACGCATCCCCGCCGACGCCCACCCGATGGACGTGATGCGCACCGGTTGCTCGTTCCTGGGCAATATCGAACCCGAGAAAGACTTCAGCGCGCAGCACGATGTTACCGACCGCCTGCTCGCCGCTTTCCCGGCGATCATGTGCTACTGGTATCGCTTCAGCCACGACGGCAAGAAAATTGACTGCGTGACCGACGAACCCAGCATCGGCGGCCACTTCCTGCACCTGCTGCATGGCAAGAAACCGAGCGCGCTGCATGAGAAAGTCATGAACGTGTCGCTGATCCTCTACGCCGAGCACGAATTCAACGCCTCGACCTTCACCGCCCGCGTATGTGCTTCAACCCTGTCCGATCTGTATTCCTGCGTGACCGCCGCCATCGGCTCGCTGCGTGGCCCGCTGCATGGTGGCGCCAACGAAGCGGCGATGGAGATGATCGAGCGTTTCGGTTCGGCCGAAGAAGCCGTCGAAGGCACCCTCGGCATGCTGGCGCGCAAAGACAAGATCATGGGCTTTGGCCACGCGATCTACAAAGACAGCGACCCGCGCAACGAAGTGATCAAGGGCTGGGCGAAAAAACTCGCGGATGAGGTCGGTGACAAGGTGTTGTTCCCGGTTTCGGAAGCCATCGACAAGACTATGTGGGAACAGAAAAAACTGTTCCCCAACGCCGACTTCTACCATGCCTCGGCGTACCACTTCATGGGCATCCCGACCAAGCTGTTCACGCCGATCTTCGTGTGCTCGCGCCTGACCGGCTGGGCTGCGCATGTGTTCGAGCAGCGCGCCAATAACCGCATCATCCGCCCAAGCGCCGAGTACATCGGCGTAGAACAGCGCAAGTTCGTGCCAATCGAACGTCGCTGAATTAGGACACCGGCGATTCTGAAGTGATAACCGAAGCAAAATGTGGGAGCGGGCTTGCTCGCGAATACGGTGTGTCATTCAACACATTCGGCGACTGTTCCACCGCTTTCGCGAGCAAGCCCGCTCCCACATTTTGATCGCATTCCACCTCGGAGTCAGTCGGCGCCTTGTGAACCTACCGTGACCGAGTCCTGACGATGAACACTGAATTTCGCAAACCGCTGCCCGGCAGCCGCCTGGATTTCTTCGACGCCCGCGCGGCTGTCGAGGCAATCACCCCCGGCGCCTATGCCACCCTGCCGTACACCTCGCGCGTGCTCGCCGAAAACCTGGTGCGCCGCTGCGACCCGGCCACCCTCAACGCTTCCCTGAGCCAACTGATCGAACGCAAACGCGACCTCGACTTCCCTTGGTTTCCGGCGCGTGTGGTGTGCCATGACATCCTCGGCCAGACCGCGTTGGTCGACCTTGCCGGCCTGCGCGATGCCATCGCCCTGCAAGGCGGTGACCCGGCGCAGGTTAACCCGGTGGTGCCGACCCAATTGATCGTCGACCATTCGCTGGCCGTCGAAGCCGGTGGTTTTGATCCGCAGGCGTTCGAGAAAAACCGCGCCATCGAAGACCGTCGCAACGAAGACCGTTTTCACTTTATCGAGTGGACCAAAAAGGCCTTCAAGAACGTCGACGTGATCCCGCCGGGCAACGGCATCATGCACCAGATCAACCTGGAGAAAATGTCTCCGGTGATCCAGGTGCGCGATGGCGTGGCCTTCCCGGATACCTGCGTCGGCACCGACAGCCATACCCCGCACGTAGACGCCCTGGGCGTAATCGCCATCGGCGTCGGCGGCCTTGAGGCCGAGAGCGTGATGCTCGGCCGCGCCTCGTGGATGCGCTTGCCGGAAAGCGTCGGCGTCGAACTGACCGGCAAGCTGCAACCGGGCATCACCGCCACCGACATGGTGCTGGCCTTGACCGAATTCCTGCGCAAACAGAAAGTCGTAGGTGCGTGGCTGGAGTTCTTCGGTGAAGGCGCTTCGGCGCTCACACTCGGCGACCGCGCGACCATCTCCAACATGGCCCCGGAATACGGCGCTACCGCCGCGATGTTTTACATCGACCAGCAGACCATCGCCTATCTGAAACTCACCGGCCGCGAAGACGAACAGGTCACGTTGGTCGAGCAATACGCCCGCCATACCGGCCTGTGGGCCGATGACCTCAAGGGCGCGCAATACGAGCGTGGCCTGACCTTCGACCTGTCCAGCGTCGTGCGTAACATGGCTGGCCCGAGCAACCCGCATGCGCGCGTGGCGACCAGTGATCTGGCGTCCAAAGGCATCTGCGGTCAGTGGGATGAAGTGCCGGGGCAAATGCCCGACGGCGCGGTGATCATCGCTGCCATTACCAGTTGCACCAACACCAGCAACCCGCGCAACGTGATTGCCGCAGGCTTGCTGGCGCGTAACGCCAACCAGCTTGGGCTGACGCGCAAACCGTGGGTCAAATCCTCGCTGGCGCCGGGCTCGAAAACCGTGGCCATGTACCTGGAAGAAGCCGGCCTGGGCCATGAGCTGGACAAGCTCGGCTTCGGCGTGGTGGCGTTTGCTTGCACCACTTGCAATGGCATGTCCGGCGCACTCGACCCGGTGATTCAGCAGGAAATCATCGACCGTGACCTTTACGCCACGGCCGTGTTGTCGGGCAACCGTAACTTCGACGGGCGTATTCACCCGTATGCCAAGCAAGCGTTCCTGGCTTCGCCGCCATTGGTGGTGGCGTATGCGATTGCCGGTACCATCCGTTTCGACATCGAAAAAGACGTGTTGGGCCTGGATGCCGACGGCAAGGAAATCCGCCTGAAAGACATCTGGCCAAGCGACGAAGAAATCGACGCGGTGGTCAAGGCCTCGGTCAAGCCGGAGCAGTTCCGCGCCGTCTATATACCGATGTTCGCCATCCACGAAGACACCGGCCCTAAAGTCACGCCACTGTATGACTGGCGTCCGCAAAGCACCTATATCCGTCGTCCGCCCTACTGGGAAGGCGCGTTGGCCGGTGCCCGTCCGCTCAAGGGCATGCGCCCGCTGGCGGTACTGCCGGACAACATCACCACCGACCACCTGTCGCCGTCCAACGCGATCATGCTCGACAGCGCCGCGGGTGAATACCTGGCGAAAATGGGCCTGCCGGAAGTCGACTTCAACTCTTACGCGACCCATCGCGGCGACCACTTGACCGCGCAGCGCGCGACCTTTGCCAACCCGAAGCTGTTCAACGAGATGGTGGTGGAAAACGGCAAGGTCAAGCAGGGTTCCCTGGCGCGTATCGAGCCCGAAGGCCAGGTCACGCGGATGTGGGAAGCCATCGAAACCTACATGGAGCGCAAGCAGCCGCTGATCATCATCGCCGGCGCCGACTACGGCCAGGGCTCGTCCCGCGACTGGGCGGCCAAGGGCGTGCGCCTGGCCGGTGTGGAGGCGATTGCCGCCGAAGGGTTCGAGCGCATCCACCGCACCAACCTGGTGGGCATGGGCGTGTTGCCGCTGGAATTTTTGCCGGGCACCGACCGCCACACACTGAAGATCGACGGCAGCGAAACCTATGACGTGGTCGGCCAACGCACCCCGCGTGCGCAACTGACGTTGGTGATCAACCGCAAGAATGGCGAACGTGTCGAAGTGCCGGTGACGTGCCGCCTGGACACCGCCGAAGAAGTGTCGATCTACGAGGCGGGCGGCGTGTTGCAACGTTTTGCCCAGGACTTCCTGGAATCGGCGGCGACCGCTTAAGGGGATAACCATGGCACACGCAGCGCAAATCAAGATCCCCGCCACCTACATGCGTGGCGGTACCAGCAAGGGCGTGTTTTTCAGCCTCAAGGACCTGCCCGAATCGGCGCAGGTGCCGGGTGCTGCTCGCGATGCCTTGCTGTTAAGGGTCATCGGTAGCCCTGACCCCTACGACAAGCAGATCGACGGCATGGGCGGTGCAACCTCCAGCACCAGCAAAACCGTGATCCTGGCCAAAAGCACCCGCGCCGATCACGACGTGGACTACCTGTTTGGCCAGGTCTCGATCGACAAGCCGTTTGTCGACTGGAGCGGCAACTGCGGCAACCTGTCGGCGGCGGTGGGCTCGTTCGCCATCAGCGCCGGGTTGGTTGACCCAGCCCGCGTGCCGCCTAACGGTGTGGCGGTGGTGCGGGTGTGGCAGGCCAATATCGGCAAGACCATCATCGCTCACGTGCCGATCACCGACGGCGCGGTGCAGGAAACCGGCGACTTTGAGCTCGACGGCGTGACCTTCCCGGCCGCCGAAGTGCAGCTTGAATTCATGGACCCGGCAGCGGAAGAAGAGGGCGGCGGTGGCTCGATGTTTCCCACCGGCAACCTGATCGATGATCTGGAAGTGCCGGGAGTCGGTACCTTCAAGGCGACGCTGATCAACGCGGGCATCCCGACGATCTTCATCAACGCCGAAGACCTCGGCTACACCGGCACCGAGCTGCAAGGCGCAATCAACAGCGACCCTAAAGCGCTGGCGATGTTCGAGACCGTGCGGGCCTATGGCGCGTTGCGCATGGGCCTGATCAAACACCTGGACGAAGCCGCCCAGCGCCAGCACACGCCGAAGGTCGCGTTTGTGGCCAAGCCTTTGGATTACGTGGCGTCCAGTGGCAAGGCAATCAAGGCCGGCGATGTGGATTTGCTGGTGCGCGCACTCTCCATGGGCAAGCTGCACCACGCGATGATGGGCACGGCGGCGGTGGCGATTGGCACGGCGGCGGCGATTTCCGGCACCCTGGTCAACCTCGCGGCCGGTGGTGTCGAGCGCAATGCGGTGCGGTTCGGGCACCCGTCCGGCACCTTGCGTGTGGGTGCCGAAGCCACCCAGGTGAACGGCGAATGGGTGGTGAAGAAAGCCATTATGAGCCGCAGCGCACGGGTGTTGATGGAAGGCTTCGTGCGCGTGCCCGGCGACGCGTTCTAAAGACCAACACAATCCCTTTTGGGGAGTGGGCTTGTGTGGGGTTCAACACTGTCCGAACTACCAAGGCAGGCAACCAGACCGGCCTTAACATGATCAACCGTGAGCCCGAGGACTAACCCCAACCCACTTTGGAGTACTGCCATGAGCGCCAACGTCGACCAGAACAACCGCCCCGACTACGACCAGGTCCTGCAGGACATTGCCGACTACGTCCTCAATTACCGCATCGATTCGCGCGACGCGTTGGACACTGCACGCAATTGCCTGATGGACACCCTCGGCTGCGGCCTGCTGGCCCTGCGTTTTCCCGAGTGCACCAAGCACCTGGGGCCGATCGTTGAGGGCACTGTTGTGCCGTTCGGTGCACGTGTGCCGGGCACCTCGTTCCGTCTGGACCCGGTCAAGGCTGCCTGGGACATTGGCTGCATCGTGCGTTGGCTCGACTACAACGACACGTGGCTCGCCGCCGAATGGGGCCACCCTTCGGATAACCTTGGCGGCATCCTCGCCGTGGCCGATCATTTGTCGCAAAAACGTGTGGCCAACGGCGACGCGCCGCTGACGGTGCGTGCGGTGCTGGAAGCGATGATCATGGCACACGAAATCCAGGGCGTGATTGCCCTGGAAAACTCCTTTAACCGCGTCGGCCTCGACCATGTATTGCTGGTGAAAGTCGCCTCCACGGCGGTCACCGCCAAGCTGATGGGCGCCAACCGTGAACAGCTGCTGTCGGCGCTGTCCCATGCGTTTGTCGATGGGCAGGCGCTGCGCACGTATCGCCATGCGCCGAATGCCGGCTCGCGCAAATCCTGGGCGGCCGGGGATGCGTCGAGCCGTGGCGTACGCTTGGCGGATATCGCACTGCGCGGCGAGATGGGCATCCCCGGAGTGCTGAGCGCGCCGCAATGGGGTTTTTATGACGTGCTGTTCAGCCACACCAACAAAGACCTGGCGCTTAAGCCTGAGGACAAGCGCGCGTTCAGCCTGTCCCAGCCTTATGGCACCTATGTGATGGAAAACGTGCTGTTCAAGATCAGCTTCCCGGCCGAGTTCCACGCGCAAACGGCCTGTGAGGCGGCGGTGACCTTGCACCCACTGGTCAAGGATCGCCTGCATGAAATCGACCGCATCGTGATCACCACCCACGAGTCGGCGATTCGTATCATTTCCAAAGTCGGGAAGCTGGCCAACGCCGCCGACCGCGACCACTGCCTGCAATACATGACCGCCGTGCCGTTGGCGTTCGGCAATCTGGTGGCCGAGCAGTACGAAGATGAGTTCCACGCGGCGCACCCGGTCATCGATGAGCTGCGCGACAAGATGGAGATCGTTGAAGACCTGCGCTACAGCCGCGAATACCTGGAGGCCGACAAACGCTCTATCGCCAATGCGGTGCAGGTGTTTTTCAAAGACGGTACCCATACCGAGCAGGTCGCGGTGGAATATCCGATTGGCCATCGCCGGCGTCGGGCAGACGGTATTCCGTTGCTGGAGGATAAGTTCAAAGCCAACCTGGCCACGCGGTTTACCGCGCAGCGCAGTGGCGAGATTTTTGCGTTGTGCAAGGATCAGACGCGGCTTGAGGCCACGCCGGTGAATCGGTTTGTGGACCTGTTTGTGATCTGAGAAACACCCCGTACCCACATTTAAATCTACGTTCACTTAGGACTTACATACTGCCTTCCACATCATCCAGGCTAAACGTCTCGGTATGGTCGTCATACGAAAAAATCTCCGCATAACGCCCCCACGCAATCACGCTTTCGAGGGTTTTTTCTACGAAGGCTTCGGTCATCGAGTCTTCCAGCTCCTGCTCAAAACGCACCCGTGGCGCCCGGTGCCCGCTGCGCTCAAGCAACACCTGATGAATCCGCGCGGCCAGCGGCACGTGTTTGATCAAATGCTCGGCGAACAGGGTTTTGCGCTCCTGGGTGCCGTAGTCGGCGAACAGCTTGCCGGCCTCGGTGAGGGTGATGTCGGCGCCCTTGAGTTCAGCGAAACCCAAATGCTCGAGCATCTCGGCCACCGGAAACAGGTCATCGACTTCCAGCAAGCGCCGTTCGGCCACGGTGGGCAAACCGGCGTGGCCGTTGTAAGGCTCGGCGGCCAGGGTTTCGATCAGGCCGGCCATGAGGTTGGTGGACACCTCCGGCAGCAGGCTGCCCATCTTCAGCTCGGGTATGCCACGGCTGGCATCGGCGCTGCGTCGGTCGGTCATCAGTGCATAGATGTCGTCAACCATTTGCCGGAACGTCGGGTCCAGGCGGTTGCGCGGGTGCGCGAACGGCACCTTTATCTCGGCGACCACACGGCCGGGGTTGGATGACAGCACCAGAATGCGGTCGCACATCAGCACTGCTTCTTCGATGTTGTGGGTCACGATCAGGATCGACTTGATCGGCAACTGTTTGCCGCTCCACAAATCCAGCAGGTCAGTACGCAGGGTTTCGGCGGTGAGCACGTCGAGGGCCGAGAAGGGTTCATCCATCAGCAACAGCGTGGGGTTGACCACCAGGCCACGGGCAAACCCCACGCGCTGGCGCATGCCGCCGGACAGCTCGCGCGGGTAGGCGTTTTCAAAGCCGTCGAGGCCGATCAAGTCGATGGCGGCCAAGGCGCGCCGGCGGGTTTCCTTGCGCTCGACTTGCAGGGCTTGCAGGCCGGCTTCGACGTTTTCCAGCACGGTCAGCCAGGGGAACAGCGCAAAGGTCTGGAACACCATGGCCACGCCTTCGGCCGGGCCGTTGAGCGGTGCGCCGTTGTAGCGGACTTCGCCGGAGGACGGCTGGATCAGCCCGGCGATAATGCGCAGCAAGGTAGACTTGCCCGAGCCGGAACGGCCAAGCATGCCGACGATCTCGCCTTCGTGCAGGCTCAGGTCGACGCCGCTGAGCACCTGCAGCTCGTCTTTCCCTTTGCCGAACACTCGGTTGACGTTTTTCAGCGAGTAGATTTGCGGGGTATCGGCAGTGTTTTCGGTGTAGGTAGTCATCACGGCGAATCCCATCAATTCAGACGAAGTTTGTTTTCAGCGATGGCGTACATCGGCCGCCAGACCGCGCGGTTGAACGCCACCACGAAGATCGACATCACCACCACGCCAAGGGCAATTTTCGGGAAGTCGCCGGCAGCGGTGGTTTGCGCAATGTAGGCGCCCAGCCCATGGGCGACCACGTTGTCCTGGCCCCAGGACACGTACTCGGACACGATACTGGCGTTCCAGGCACCGCCCGAGGCGGTAATGGCGCCGGTGACGTAATAGGGGAATATCCCCGGCAGCATCACCTTGCGCCACCACAGCCAGCCGCGGATGCGGAAGTTGGCGGCGGCTTCCTTGAAGTCATTGGGGAAGGCGCTGGCGCCGGCAATCACGTTGAACAGGATGTACCACTGGGTGCCCAGCACGATCAGCGGGCTCAGCCAGATATCCGGATTGAGGTTGTAGTGCAGGATCACGATCACAAAGACCGGGAACAACAGGTTCGCCGGGAAGGCCGCGAGAAACTGCGCCAGCGGCTGGATTTTTTCCGCCAGCGCAGGACGCAAGCCGATCATCACGCCCAACGGCACCCAGATCAGCGAGGCGATCAGGATCAGCCCGGCCACCCGCAGCAAGGTGATCAGGCCCAGTACAAATACGTGGCCGACTTCGGCGAAGGTCACTTCGGTGCCCACGTATTGCACGATGTGATACAGCGCGTACGCGGCCAGCAACGCAATCAGCGTGCCCCACACCCAGTCGATCACTTTCGACGCCGCCGGGGTTTCGGCCGGCAACGCCTTGAATGCACCGCCTGCCAGGCTGAAACGTTTGTTGCCGATCCGGCTGAAAGCACGGGTAATGGGGCGCAGGATGCGCTGCACAATGCGCGTGCGCTGGATCAGGTTAAGCAGCCAGGACTGTGGCGCAGCGCCTTGGGACGCGGTGGTTTCCATGCGGAACTTGTCAGCCCAGGCCACCAGCGGGCGGAACAGCAACTGGTCGTACAGCAGGATCACCACAATCATCGCCAGAATCACGTAACCCACGGCGTGCAGGTCTTTCTGAGCGATCGCCAAGGCCAGGTACGAACCGACGCCCGGCAGGGTGATGGTCTTGTCGCCGACGGTGATGGCTTCGGAGGCGACCACGAAGAACCAGCCGCCGGACATGCTCATCATCATGTTCCACACCAGCCCCGGCATGGCGAACGGCACATCGAGCTTCCAGAACTTCTGCCAGCCGGAAAGTCGCAGGTTGGTCGACACCTCCACCAAATCGTGGGGCAGCATGCGCAGCGACTGGTAGAAGCTGAACGTCATGTTCCAGGCCTGGCTGGTGAAGATCGCAAAGATCGCCGCGAGCTCGGCGCCGAGTACGCGCCCAGGGAACAGCAGCAGGAAGAACGTCACCGTGAATGAGATATAGCCGAGCACCGGCACCGATTGCAGGATATCGAGCACCGGGACCAGCAGCTTTTCAGCGCGCCGGCTTTTGGCCGCCAGGGTGCCGTACAGCAGGGTAAACACCAGCGCCGCGACCATGGCCGCGAGCATGCGCATCGTGGTGCGCATCGCGTATTCCGGCAGGTTGGCCGGGTCGAGGGAAATGACTTCACTCTGCAACGTGGCGATGGGCGCCCAGGTTTCCCGGGCCGTTAGGGAGAAAAACAGCAGAAAGCCGATGACCAGCGGCAGCGCGACCAGGTCCCAGCGGTTGGGCAGCAAGCGCAGGGTGGATGCCGGCAGGTAATCGCGGAACACTTTGTTCATAGGCATTCAGTCCTGCAGCGTTCAGGTTCAGGGGCGTGGTGGGGGTGAGCTTAGCTGCTGCACGAATGACCCACCGAGAAGGACGGGCGCTGTTTTCGTGAGTCAGGGGCAACGAGACGTTGCTGGCGGGATTGTACGTTTCTGAATGTTACAAGCACATAAATTTGCTGTCAGTTTCCTGTACGAACTGCGCCTTGGGCATCGGATTTGCCTGTGCCGATCAACCTTCAGGAAAAGGCTCCTTGCGCTGCCGACATAATTAGCTACCCACACATCCTGTATCCCAGGAACTGCTTTCAGATAAATGCCAATCAATGGGTCAGATGGCTTGCCGCAGCAAGTCTCTGCCAACCCAACAATCAGCACTATCTGGATTTGAGAAAGCATTTTATGACTAACGTAAATACCCGGCCACAAACGAATTACCCTATGGGCTATGAGGCGTCTCAGCATTCGAAACCGCCCCGTCAGGAAAGCAAGGCCGATACCTCAAGTGGTGTGGGCACACAGGGCGATGTTGCAGCGCCTCGGCCCCCCGTAACGCCAGAGCAGCGCGGTCAGTTTTCGAGCCACAACACCCTTGTTAACCAACCGCAAATGCAAAACGTCGGCCCACAGGCTGAGACCCTGGAATTGGTGGGTAAAAATAACCAGCTCCTGATCGACTTCAAGGCGTTTATCACCGAATGCCAGGAGAAAATCGTCAAACTCAAAAACGATATTGTCGAACTGCGTGAGCAACTGAGTGCTCCACGCAAAGGCACAGATGAGGCCCCCGTCGAACTGCCTCAAACATCTCAAGCGCCGGTTAAGCAGGTTGTTCAAGACACTCAGACACCTGAAGTTGTCCAGAATCAAGATCTTGAGGAGCCACTCAAGCTGAATACGCAGTTGCGCGCAGATATCACCAGGCTGATGCAGCAGATGACAGAAGCCTTTGAAGCGTTGGGCAAGGAGCTTAAAAGTATGACTGAGTACGTCAAGAAGATGACCAAACCTGAAATCCAGCCGCCAACGGCGCCGGCGGATAAGTCCACTGTGACCACCCGCGATGCCCCGGCAGATCCGACCAACGAGTCACCCATGCGGTCGGTGCCCACCGCCGAGCAATTCAGGGTGGACAACGCTAATATCGAAGCGGGTATTGCTGAGATGAAGTCCTACTACAGCACACAAATTTCAATGCTTGAGGAACAGGTTCAGGTGTTGAAAAAACACCTCAATGAGGCGAAGCAGTAAGGTTTAGCTTGACGTCGGCAAGCGCGGTCTACAGCGCCCACGCTTAGCCGACTCACGTAATTTATTCCTCAAACCGCAGGATAACCCGGCGGTTGTGCTTGCTCTTTTTCTCGATTTTCTCGCAGAACACCCGGCCGATTTCTTCGGTGTTGATCACATGGGTGCCGCCGCACGGCTGGATATCGATCCCGGCGATTTCTATTACCCTCACTGAGCCCTGGATGACCGGCGGTGCCACTGCCTGGGTGCGGGTGATCTGCAGCAGGGTCGAGTATTCCGAGGCAGGCATCGACAGTGTTTTCACCGCATGGGCTTGTTCGATCAAGGCATTGAGGTCGCGGGTGATGCTGTCCTTGTCGAGGGTCATTTCCGGTAAATCGAAATCCAGGCGGCCTTTGTCTGCGCTGATGCTGCAGCCGGTGACGGGCGCATCAATGATCGAGCACAGCAGGTGCAGGCAGGTGTGCATCTTCATGTGCTGGTAACGCCGTTCCCAATCCAGGCCGGCATCCACTTGTACGCCGGCCGTCAATTGCTCGGGGCAGTGTTCAACCTGGTGCCAGATAATTGAGCGCAACACCGGGTCGCGCACGGTACCCGTCACGTTGACCCGTGTCCCATCGGCCAGGGTCAGGTGGCCGGTGTCGCCTGGCTGCCCACCGCCAGTGGGGTAGAACAGCGTGTGTTCCAGGGCAATGCCCTGTTCGCTGACGGCAATCACCCGGGCGCTGAAGGCGTTCTGGTAGGGCGCGCTGTCAAACAGCGCCAGGGTTTCCATGGTATGCACGGACATGTTCAACCTCCGACGATCAGTGGGTTGGCTTGCAGCAAATGACGCACCATTGCGCTCAAGCCAGGCGGGGAGAGCAGGGTGATTTCAAATTCGGGGCCACAGACTTTCAGGTTCAGTGGCAAGCGCGGCAGATGGTCGCCGGTATCCAGGCGACGCAGGCGAAACTGCAAGTGATGGCGCTCCTTCACCGTGGGCTCCAGCAGCAGCCCGTGCAAGGGATGAAAGTCGGCATCCAGCACGGTGACCTTATGGCTGGCGCTGACTTCGCCGACCACGTGCAAACGCTCATCCAGCGCGAAAGCGCTCAGGTAGTTGCTATGGTCGGTTTCGGCGTTCTTCTGTAATTGAATCTGGTTGACTACCTTGACCTTGGTGCCCGCCGGCACATCCTGGGTGATCACACACGAAGGGCTGATAAACACGTTGTCGCCGATCAGCACATAACCCAACACACGGGCGCCGGAGCCGACCTCGACATTATTTCCCAGGCGCGGGTGGCGTTTGCCGTCCGGGTTGTTGGCAATGCCTCGTGCGCCAAGGGTCACGCCGCAGAGGATGTAGCAATCGTTGCCGATCTCGCAGGTTTCGCCGATCACGGTGCCAAAGCCGTGGTCGAGCACAAAGCGCCGGCCAATGCGGGCTGCGGGGTGGATTTCGGCGCCGGAGAGGATTTTGCCCTGGTTGCTGAGCTTAAGGGCCAGGCGTGAAAACACACCGTTGGCCTGGTCGGGGAAATTCCACACCAGGTGTGCCAACCGGTAGAACAACACGGCCTTGAACGACGCATAGGATTCCAGGATCAACTCGCCACGCCCACGGGAAGCCGGGTCGCGATAGGCATATGCAATCAGGTCTTCTGCCACGGCCTGGGCAGCATTCTGGATCAGTGGCGCCAAATGCGGTTCCAACTGCTTCATCTGCGCAGGCGTCAGGGTCTGGATGAGGTGGGTCAGCAACTCATCGTGCAGCTGTTGCATGTCGATAAAGCCCCCCATGGAGGCACCCCCACAGTTTGGATGGTTGAAAAACCGGTTATTCGAAATTGGGCAGGTAGCTGTCGGCATTGTCGTAGACCATGGTCAACATCACCGTTTCGGGCGGGAGTTCGGGGGCGAGTTGGGCGATGGCCACCATGTTGGCGGCCGAGGACAAACCCAGGCTGATGGCGTCGGTGCGCATGATGCGTTTGATCATGTCGATGCACGCCAGGCGCGAGACCTTGAGCATGCCGTCAATTACACCCACGTTAAGGATGCTCGGGATCAAGCCGATCGACAGGCCCTGGATGTGGTGCGACGCGTGCTGGTCCTTGAGCAGGTCGCATTCTTCCGGCTCCACGCCCATGACGCGCATCGCTGGCCAGGCCGCCTTGAGGGTTTCGCCGATGCCGGTGATGTGGCCGCCGGTGCCGATGCCGCTGACGAAGTAGTCCACTCGTTGCTCACCGAAGGCGCGGAGGATTTCCGGAGCGGTGGTGTCGCGGTGAGTCTGCGGGTTGGCGCCATTACGCTGCTGGTTGAGCATCACGAAGTTGGGGTTTTCCAACTGCAGTTCCATGCACTTTTCGCCGTGGGAATTGTTGCCCAGTCGGCTGTCCGACAACACTACCTTGGCGCCGTATAAACGCAGCAGTTTTTGCTTTTCGGGGCTGTAGTTGTCAGGGATCACCAGCACCACTTTGTAGCCCAGCACATTGCCGGCCATCACCAGGCCAATGCCGGTATTGCCGCCGCTGGGCTCGATGATGGTTTGCCCGGAGTCGCGAATCAGCACGCCACGGCGTTCTGCGTCGAGGATCATGCCCAGGGCGATGCGCGCCTTGTGGCTGCCGCCAGGGTTGAGGGATTCGAGCTTGGCATAGACCTCAATGCCGAGGTCTTCGGAAAACTGCGCCAGGCGCACAATCGGCGTATGGCCGATCACGTCGAGAATGGAGTTATGCAACATCGTTCAGCCCCCGGATCAGTACAAAGGCATGTCGGGTTCGACGTCGCGAACCCAATGTTTCATGCCGCCCTGCAGGACTTTGGTATTGGCGAAGCCGGCTGCCAGCAGGGTGCTGGCCGCTTGCTCGGCGCGGGTTCCGGCGTAGCAGATCAGGTAATGGGTATTGTCGCGGCTCAGGCTGCTCAATTGCCCGTCCAGTTCGGCCAGGGGGATATGCACCACGCCCGGCAATTTGCACACTTCCAGCTCGCTGGCGTCGCGCACATCCAGCAACACGTCGGCGCTGCGCGGGTGTTCGAGCAGTTGCTTGAGCACGCGCGGTTTGATGTAGCGCTCCTCGGCCAAAGCCGGTTGGCTCGGGACGGCATCCGCGCACACGGCTGGCGCGACGTTTTCGCTGTGGCGCAGGTCTGAGCAGCATGGGCAGTCGGCACGGCGTTTGAAGCGAATCTCGCTGAATTTCATGGCCAGCGCGTCGAAGCGCATCAGGCGGCCCGACAGTGGTTCGCCGATGCCGATGAGCAATTTAATCGCTTCGGTGGCCTGGATCATGCCGACCACGCCGGGCAGTACGCCGATCACGCCCCCAGCGCTGCAGTTGGGCGCCAACTCGGCAGGCGGTGCTGAAGGAAACAGGCAGCGATAGCACGGCCCACCCTTGTAGTTGAGCACGCTGATCTGCCCGTCGAAGCGATAGATCGCGCCGTACACCAATGGCTTGCCCAACTGTACGCAGGCATCGTTGACCAGGTAGCGGGTGTCGAAGTTGTCGGTGCCGTCGATCACCAGGTCATAAGCGCCGACCAGTTCCAGCGCATTGTCGGCATTGAGGGCAGTGTCGTGGGCGTTGATCTGGATATGGCTGTTGAGGTCTTGCAGCCGCCGCTTGGCCGACTCGACCTTGGGCATGCCCAGGGTGCTGTTGCCGTGCACGATCTGGCGTTGCAGGTTGCTGCTCTCTACCACATCGAAATCCACCAGGCCCAGGGTGCCGATGCCGGCTGCCGCGAGGTACAGGCTGATGGGCGAGCCCAGGCCACCAGTGCCGATGATCAGCACCTTGGCTTTTTTCAGGTTCAACTGGCCTTCACGGCCGACGCCGGGCAGGGTGATGTGGCGTACGTAGCGCTGGACTTCTTCGTTGCTCAGTTGCTCGACGTCCATACCGCCGGAGGTGGCCAGCAGCACTTCTATTTTGGCTTTTTCCGGCAGCGGCTCATCGGCGCCGATCAGTTCTTCCTCGGCGGTGAACAGGAAGTGCTCCTTGAGCTGGTTGTTGTTTTCGTGGAACAGGTGCGGGCGCAGCTGTGGGTGGCTGCTGCAGAGGTTTTCAATGACTTCGCGCAATGTCGATCCAGTGCCCTTAAGGGTCGATTCCGGCAGCTTGGCCACGCGAACCAGAATATCGGGGAAAGAGACAGCGTTCATGGACAACTCCGTGTGCAGGTCGTTGAAGGGTTTAAGGGCGAATTGCTTGCCATCCCAGGCAAACAGCTTTGAGCCCAGGGCCTGGCCCTGGCGCACGTCCACCACCAAGTAGCTGACGGGGTGGATCGGCTCACCCAGGAACAGTGCCTTGTCCTGGTCTTCATCACTGAAATAGGCGCCGACGTCCGGGTGGGAGTGGTAGATCACCACCACCGGGTTGTCGCTGCGAAACGCCTTGTTCATCAGCAGGGTGTCGGCCACCGAAAAGGTATAGCCATTGGCCGCGCTGCGCGGGTACATCTCGGGGTTCTTGCGGTGCAGCTCATTCTGGATATTGTTGCCCAGGTACACACTGCCATCGGCGAAGACAAAACCGCAGCATTCTTCCGGGTAGCTGCGGCTGGCGTGGGCATAGATCTGTTCCAGAGCGGTGGGGCGGAGGACTTCCATGTTTCTCTCGCGTTGTTGTAGTTGTGGTTTAAGAGTCAATTTTTCTTGGCCAGAAGTTTTTCAACCGGCAATTTGGTGATCGCAAAGCCGGCCAGCAGGATGGCCGAGTACAGCATCAGGTCACGGGAAATTTCCACGCCCTCGTACCAGGCGCCGATGATCACTGCGAACACCGGGAAGATGATGAACACGAACGACAAAATGATTGGGCTCAAACGTTTGAGCAACATGAAGTACACGATAAACCCGCCCACCGAGGCCACCAATCCCAGGTAGAACAAGGCACTCCACGAACGCAGGGTGATGTTTTCGAACGTCGGTGTTTCAAACCACAGGCCGGCCACGAACAGCATCAGCCCGGCGATGCCGATGGGCAATGTGTTGTAGGTGATCACGCTGATGGCGCTGCCTTTTTGTTTGGTAATGACGTAGCACAAGGCATGCATGATCGCGGCGGTCAGAATCGCCAGCACGCCGAAGAATTCGGCGTGGTCCAGGTGCAGGCCCTGGCTCTTGATGATCATGTAGAGGCTGCCGAAACCGATGCCGATGCCGACCACTTGGGAAAAGTAGATGCGCTCGCGCAAAAACAGCGCGGAGAAAATCAGGATGAACACCGGCATGCAGCTGAACAGCAGCGCGGTGAGGCCGGACGATACATGCATCTCGCCATAGTTGAGCAAGTAGTAGGGAACGCTGAAGTACGACAGGGTCACGAATACGAAGAACCAGCGGCTTTCACGCGGGAACAGGATCGGCTCGCGGCGTACCAGGGCAAAACACAAAAACAGCGGGAACGCGATTAGAAAGCGCAGCCCGGCCGACGTCAGCGGTGGCACGCTTTCGACGGCGATCTTGATGCCCAGCCAGGTGGTGCCCCAGCTCAGGCACACGATAAGAAACATCACGCTGGTGACCAGACCGGCCAACCACTGTTTCTGATTTTTTGTTTTTGTAGTGTTTTCAAGAACGGCGGACATTGGCATCGTTTATTGCTTCCCTGAGCCGGAATTGAACTCTATATTGACTGTGTATTAAGTTGTTTCATTCGGTGATTGAACCCGTAAAAGCACACTATTAGGGCGAATGATGGCTGTCAAAACAAATATTGACATGGTGTCAATTATGCGTGAGGGGTTGTCCAGCGGTCAGGGCGTCAAGTACAAACGCCTGTCCGATGTGATGGAGCGGGGCATCCTTGAAGGCTTGATTGAGCCGGGGTGCAAACTGCCACCCCATCGGGTTCTTTCCGATAACCTCGGCGTGACCATTGGCACCATCAGCCGAGCCTACGGCGAGCTGGAACGCTTGGGGCTTGTAGTGGCGCGTGTCGGTGACGGCACTTTCGTGCGCAAGCGTGGTATGGAACGCCAGCGCGATGAAGGTTTTCGCAACGTCAGCGAAGAGCCGCGCCAGTACTTCGATATGAGCCGCAACATGCACATTCCCGGGCAAGAGACGGTGTTCCTGGCCCAGAGCTTCCAAACCTTGTCGACCAACGCCAAGTTCCTCCAGGACATCAGCGCCTATACGCCGGACGCCGGTTTGCCGCGCTACCGGGACGCCGGGGCGCAATGGCTGGTGCAGCGCGATTTCCATCCGATTCCCGAGCAGGTCATCTGCGTCAACGGCGGCCAGCATGGCCTGCTGTGCGCCATGATGGCGCTGTTGCGGGCGGGGGATACGGTGGTTACCGAGCAGCTGACGTACCCAGGGCTTATCACTGCCGCACGTATGCTCGGTGTGCGGCTGATTGGCCTGGAGATGGATGACGAGGGTGTGTTGCCGGGCGCCCTGGATGAAGTCTGTCGTAATCACCGGGTTTCGGCGCTGTACTGCACGCCGACGATCCAGAACCCGACCACGGCCGTGCTGTCGGTCGCGCGCCGAGAAGCGTTGGCCAAGGTGTGCCGCGAGCATAATCTGCTGATTTTGGAGGACGAAGCCCACGGCGTGTTGGTGGAAGATCGGCCGCCACCGCTGAGTTTTTTCGCCCCTGAGCGTACGATTTTGATCAGTAGCCTGAGCAAGGCGGTGTCTGCCGGGCTGCGCGTGGGGTATGTGCATGCGCCACCGGCTTTGGTCAGCCGTATTTCGGCGGCCTTGCGCTCGACCTGCTGGATGGCCACGCCGGTGACGCTGGAGCTGGCGACCCAGTGGATCGAAAACGGCACGGCGGAATACCTGCTGCGCCAGCAAATCAACGAGATCAGCCGGCGCAAAGCACTGGTGCGCGACCTCTTGGTCGGTTTGGAGTACCGCACTCACCTCAACAGCCCGCACTTCTGGATTGAAGTCCCTGAACCCTGGCGGGCGTCGGAAATCGAGGCAGAGCTCAAGCAGAATAATTACCTGATAGCCACCGCCGAGGCATTTGCCGTAGGGCAGACGGCGGTGCCGCAGTTTATTCGGGCGAGTATCTGTAATACGTCGGGCGATGATCAGTTACTGCGTGAGGGCTTTGATGCCTTGGCCACCGCGCTGGGGCAGGGCGGTGACAGGTTTCAGCTGTAGGCAAGCATATACACCGACCTAATGTGGGAGCGGGCTTGCTCGCGAATGCGGTGTGCCAGTCAACCGATTTATTGGCTGATCCACCGCATTCGCGAGCAAGCCCGCTCCCACAATTTGAATGCGGTGTTATTTGAATCTGCGCTCCACACCTTTCTCCACCAAAATCTTCGCCGAGATCTCTTCCACCGAAAAATGCGTGGAATTGATGTGCGCAATATTCTCGCGACGGAACAGATTTTCCACTTCGCGCACTTCGAACTCGCACTGGGCGTAGCTGGAGTAGCGGCTGTTGGGCTTGCGCTCGTTGCGGATGGCGGTGAGGCGATCCGGGTCGATGGTCAGGCCGAACAGCTTGTGCTGGTGCGCACGCAGGGCGGCAGGCAGCGTCAGGTGCTCCATATCGTCTTCGGTAAGCGGGTAGTTGGCCGCGCGGATACCGAATTGCATGGCCATGTACAGGCAGGTCGGGGTCTTGCCGCAGCGAGACACGCCCACCAGGATCAGGTCGGCCTTGTCATAGTAGTGGGTGCGGGCGCCGTCATCGTTGTCGAGGGCGAAATTCACCGCCTCGATACGCTCCATGTAGTTAGAGTTGTGGCCAATGGAATGGGACTTGCCCACGGAGTAGGAGGAATGTTCACTCAGCTCCTGTTCCAATGGCGCCAGGAACGTGGAGAAGATGTCGATCATGAAACCATTGGAGGTTGCCAGGATCTCACGAATGTCTTGATTGACGATGGTGTCGAAAATGATCGGGCGAAAACCGTCTTTTTCAGCCGCCAGATTGATTTGTTGTACCATGGCCCGCGCTTTATCCACGCTGTCTATATACGGCCGCGTAAATTTGGCGAAGGTAATGTTTTCGAACTGCGCGAGCAGGCTCTGACCCAATGTTTCGGCTGTGATGCCGGTGCCGTCGGAGATAAAGAAAGCAGATCGTTTCATTTGAGCCCTGGGCCTTAAGCTGATGGCGAATCTTGGATATGATAGGCGCGATTTTGCCGTCCCGCAGTGGGCCGCATTCTCACTTATTTTCCAGGTCCAGGCCACAAGCGCTGGCGTTTGCTCCTACTGAGCTGCCGGCGTCCTGAGCTTTTCCAACACAGAAAGTGGAGAGATCACCTTGGTAGAGTACGTAGTTTCCCTCGATAAGCTCGGCGTCCATGATGTAGAGCATGTGGGGGGCAAGAACGCATCCCTCGGCGAGATGATCAGTAATCTTGCAGGCGCTGGAGTCTCGGTGCCCGGTGGTTTCGCCACCACGGCCCAGGCTTACCGCGATTTCCTCGAGCTGAGCGGCCTCAACGCCCAGATCCACGCCGCGCTGGACGCCCTGGACGTCGATGACGTCAACGCCCTGGCCAAGACCGGTGCCCAGATTCGCGAATGGATCATGGACGCCGAGTTCCCCGAGAAGCTCAACGAAGAAATCCGTACCGCCTTCGCGGCACTGTCGGCCGGCAACCCGGACATGGCGGTTGCCGTGCGCTCCTCGGCCACCGCCGAAGACTTGCCGGACGCCTCTTTTGCTGGCCAGCAGGAAACCTTCCTGAACATCCGTGGCGTTGAAAACGTGATCCGCGCCGCCAAGGAAGTGTTTGCGTCGTTGTTCAATGACCGCGCTATTTCCTACCGCGTACACCAGGGTTTCGACCACAAGCTGGTGGCTTTGTCTGCCGGTGTGCAGCGCATGGTGCGTTCGGAAACCGGCACCGCCGGCGTGATGTTCACCCTCGATACCGAGTCCGGTTTCCGTGACGTGGTGTTTATCACCGGCGCCTACGGCCTGGGCGAAACCGTCGTACAAGGCGCGGTTAACCCGGACGAGTTCTACGTCCACAAACACACCCTTGAGGCTGGCCGCCCTGCCATCCTGCGCCGCAACCTGGGCAGCAAGGCCATCAAGATGATCTACGGCGACGAGGCCAAGGCCGGTCGCTCGGTGAAAACCGTTGAAGTCGACAAGGCCGAACGCGCGCGTTTCTGCCTGACCGACGCTGAAGTCAGCGAACTGGCCAAACAAGCGATGATCATCGAAAAGCACTACAAGTGCCCGATGGACATCGAGTGGGCCAAAGACGGTGACGACGGCAAGCTGTACATCGTGCAAGCGCGTCCGGAAACCGTGAAGAGCCGCACATCGGCCAACGTGATGGAACGCTACCTGTTGAAAGAAACCGGCACTGTGCTGGTGGAAGGCCGTGCCATCGGCCAGCGCATCGGCGCCGGCAAAGTGCGGATCATCAAGGACGTGTCCGAAATGGACAAAGTCCAGCCCGGTGACGTGCTGGTCTCCGACATGACCGACCCGGACTGGGAACCGGTGATGAAGCGCGCCAGCGCCATCGTCACCAACCGTGGCGGGCGTACCTGCCACGCGGCGATCATTGCCCGAGAGTTGGGGATTCCCGCAGTCGTCGGTTGTGGCAACGCCACCCAACTGTTGAAAGACGGCCAGGGTGTGACCGTGTCCTGTGCCGAAGGCGACACCGGCTTCATCTTTGAAGGTGAGCTGGGCTTCGATATCAAGCAAAACTCCATCGATGCGATGCCGGACCTGCCGTTCAAGATCATGATGAACGTGGGTAACCCGGACCGTGCGTTCGATTTCGCGCAGTTGCCGAACGCCGGTGTGGGCTTGGCCCGCCTCGAGTTCATCATCAACCGCATGATCGGCGTACACCCCAAGGCGCTGTTGAATTACGACGGCCTGCCGCTGGAAATCAAGGAAAGCGTCGACAAGCGCATCGCCGGCTACAACGACCCAGTGGGTTTCTACGTCGAGAAGCTGGTGGAAGGCATCAGCACCCTGGCGGCGGCGTTCTACCCGAAAAAAGTCATCGTGCGCTTGTCGGACTTCAAGTCCAACGAATACGCCAACCTGATCGGCGGCAAGCTCTACGAACCCGAAGAAGAAAACCCGATGCTGGGCTTCCGCGGCGCTTCGCGTTACATCAGCGAAGCCTTCCGTGACTGCTTTGAGCTGGAATGCCGTGCCCTCAAACGCGTGCGCAACGAGATGGGCCTGACCAACGTCGAGATCATGGTGCCGTTTGTACGCACCCTGGGCGAAGCGAGCCAGGTCGTCGACCTGCTGGCTGAAAACGGCTTGTCCCGCGGCGAGAATGGCCTGCGCGTGATCATGATGTGCGAACTGCCGTCCAACGCCATTCTGGCCGAGGAATTCCTGGAGTTCTTCGACGGCTTCTCCATCGGTTCCAACGACCTGACCCAGCTGACCCTGGGCCTGGACCGTGACTCGGGGATCATCGCGCACCTGTTTGATGAGCGTAACCCTGCGGTCAAGAAGCTGCTGGCCAACGCCATCCAGGCCTGTAACAAGGCCGGCAAGTACATCGGCATCTGCGGCCAAGGCCCTTCCGACCACCCGGACCTGGCCAAATGGCTGATGGAGCAGGGTATCGAAAGTGTTTCGCTGAACCCCGACTCCGTGCTGGAAACCTGGTTCTTCCTGGCGGAAGGCCAAGCGTCCGCTTAAAGGCGTGACGTCAAAAGTGCCGGTCACCCAGCCTGGGTGACCGGCATTCTTATCTGTACAGGGCGGAACTCCATCCGGACGCCGCCCTTTTTTGTGCAAGAGCATTATGCAAAGCAGCAGCAACCTATTTCCCGTCGCCTTGATCAGTGCTGAACGTCGTGGCGACCTGAGTGAAGATGTGTACCGCCTCAAACCCGGCAACAGCCCCGACGGCACCGTCGAACTGGCTGTGACCCGTTTGGGCCTGGCGGATGCCCCGCAAAACCGGGGCACGCCGGTTATTTTATTGCACGGCAGTTTTTCCAATCGGCGCTTCTGGTATTCGCCCAAAGGGATCGGCCTGGGCGCTTACCTGGCGCGCCAGGGTTTTGATGTGTGGATCCCGGAAATGCGCGGCCATGGCCTGTCCAAGCGCAATCAGGATTACGCCAGAAACCGCGTCGCCGATTATGCGCGATACGATTTGCCGGCGATCGGCGCGTTTGTGCGTGAGCAAAGTGCACAAACCCCGCACTGGATCGGCCATTCCCTGGGCGGCACCGCCCTGGCAGCGGCCCTGGGCGGTCAGCACCTTGGCGCGCCAGCCGTGGCGTCGGTAGCGCTGTTTGGTTGCCAGGTCAGCCGCACCCACTGGCCGCTGAAAATTCCGCCGCTGGAGTGGACCGGCCGTTTGCTCTTGAAACGTTTTGGTGAAGTATCCGGCGTACGGCTCAAACGCGGCCCCGAGGACGAGCCGGCGGGCGTGATGATCGAAGCGATGCGCTGGAACGGCCTGTTCGGTCGTTTTGGCGAGGGCAAGCAGGACTGGTGGAAGGGGCTGGCGAACGTCGACGTGCCGCTGTTGGCCGTCAGCGCTGCTGGCGATCAACAGGACCCGGACTGGGCCTGTCGCAAGTTGTTCGAACAAGTCGGCTCTGAACATCGCCAATACTTGTGCCTGGGGCGCAAGCAAGGCTTCAGCGGGGATTTCGGGCACGTCGAGATGCTCGTCAGCAAGGCCGCGCAGGTCGAAGTGTGGCCGTTGGTGGCGCAGTGGTTGAAAGATCCTCTGACACCTTTATTGGCGGCAGAGCCGCAGGTAGCTGCGACGGTTTAGCGCAACCGCTCTGCCAAGGGCGTTTCACTCGGCAGAGGTTGCGGCTAAGATATGACGCATCAAACGCTTCTGGTCATATTCAGTCGCGCAGTCGCTATTGCGTTGCGGTGGTGTGAGTCTGATCATGGCCGCCGCTAACGGGGGAGCGCTTAAAGTTCAGCCGTTGTGACGCGTTTTGCTGATGTACACCGTGGGATTGTTCGACCTCTTCTTTGACGACAGGAGTTTCTCGATGAACCATTACGTGACGCCCGATCTGTGCGACGCCTACCCGGAGCTGGTGCAGGTAGTTGAGCCGATGTTCAGTAATTTCGGTGGCCGAGACTCCTTTGGCGGTGAAATCGTCACCATCAAGTGCTTCGAAGACAATTCGCTGGTCAAGGAACAGGCCGACCAACCGGGCGCGGGCAAGGTGCTGGTGGTCGACGGCGGCGGTTCCCTGCGTCGCGCGCTGCTGGGCGATATGATCGCCGAGAAAGCCGCAAAAAATGGTTGGGAAGGCTTGGTGATCTACGGTTGCGTGCGTGATGTCGACGTCCTCGCCCAGACTGACCTGGGTGTGCAGGCGTTGGCGCCTCACCCAATGAAGACCGACAAACGCGGCATTGGCGACCTGAATGTGGTGGTGACGTTTGCCGGCGTGACATTCCGCCCTGGTGAGTACGTCTACGCCGACAATAATGGCGTGATCGTTTCGCCAAGCCCGCTGAAAATGCCTGAATAAACCGCAGTAGCCGAAAGGGGTGAGGATGTTCGAGGAAGAAAACGCGCAATGGGGGCTGGTGCATGCCCTGGTGCTGGACGGTAAAGGCGGTGCGCGTTCGATTGCCCGGACTGAGCTCGACGACTTGCAACTGCAACCCCAGGAAAGCCTGTGGCTGCATTGGGATCGCAGCCATCCACAGACCCAGACCTGGTTGCGTAAATCCAGCGGTTTGAGCGAATTTGCCTGCGACTTGTTGCTGGAGGAGAACACCCGCCCGCGCCTGTTGCCGCTGCCGGACAGCGAATTGCTGCTGTTTCTGCGCGGGATCAACCTCAACCCGGGCGCCGAACCGGAAGACATGGTCTCGGTGCGTATTTTTGCGGCAGCCAGTCGTGTGATTTCCCTGCGCTTGCGCCCGTTGCGGGCTACCGATGAGCTGCTGGTGCAACTGGCGGAGGGCAAAGGGCCAAAAACCGCCTCTGAACTCATCCTTTATATGGCGCAGTACCTGACCAATAAAGTGCAGGATCTGGTCACCGACCTGTCCGAAGTCGTCGATTTAGAGGAAGAAAAACTCGATGCCGACGAACGGTACACCCCGGAGCACGGCAACGTCTTGCAGATCCGTCGAAGGGCTGCCGGATTGAAGCGTTTCCTGGCGCCGCAGCGGGATATTTTTGCCCAGCTGACGCGGATCAAATTAGCGTGGTTTTGTGACGACGATGCTGACTACTGGAACGAACTGAACAACAGCCTGACTCGCTACCTGGAAGAGCTCGAACTGACCCGGGAGCGCGTGGGGCTGGTACTTGAGGCCGAAGACCGGCGCTTGAGCGTACGCATGAATCGCACCATGTACCGCTTCGGGATCATCACCGGCATCTTCCTGCCGATGAGTTTTCTGACCGGTTTGCTGGGTATAAATGTGGGTGGGATTCCGTTCTCCGCCAGCCCCTATGGATTCGTGATTGCCTGCCTGTTGATGGTCTCGGTAGCACTGGGGCAATGGTGGCTATTTCGACGATTGCGCTGGGTTTGACCTGAATATGACCTGAACGCAGGCAGGGTCACATGTGACCCCAAGAATTTAACCCTCGTCTTTTAACTCACTTGCGAGAGGTCTTTATGCACGATCCGTTCGAACAGTCTTTGCGTGACATGCTCAATGCGTCGCCATCCAACCGTGATGACGATGCCTGCCTGGGCCGCGTGTTGAAAACCGCCAACCGCCAGGTTGGGGCGGGAGACCTGTTCGGTCTGCTGGGTCGTTGGTTGCCGGCATTGATGATGGCCTTGAACAATGGTTCGGCCCACGTATCGCCGGTTTCGCGTCGTAAACCTCTTGCTCGCACTGCTGATAAGGCTGATTGAATATGGAACTTGATCTCTGGACCCAGAGCCTGGTCACCGCGATGACCGCATTGTGGACCAAGGTGGCGAATTTCATTCCCAACCTGTTTGGTGCCCTGGTTTTGGTGTTGCTGGGCTTTGTCGTGGCCAAGTTGCTCGACACCCTGCTGTCCAAATTGCTTGCAAAACTGGGGCTGGACCGCTTGATGGCTGGCACCGGCCTGACCAAGCTGCTGGGCCGTGCCGGGCTGCAAGTACCGATCTCAACCCTCATCGGCAAGATCGTTTACTGGTTTGTTCTGCTTATTTTTCTGGTTTCTGCGGCTCAATCCCTTGGACTTGAGCGAGTTTCAGCTACGCTCGACATGCTGGCGCTGTATTTGCCGAAGGTTTTTGGCGGCGCGCTGGTGTTGCTGGTAGGTGTATTACTGGCGCAACTGGCCAACGGGCTGGTGCGCGGTGCTGCTGAAGGCGTGGGGCTGGACTATGCTGCGGGCCTGGGGCGAATCGCCCAGGGGCTGGTGATCATCATCAGTATTTCCGTCGCGATCAGCCAGTTGGAGGTCAAAACTGACCTTCTGAACCACGTGATTGTGATTGTTTTGATTACCGTTGGTCTGGCAGTTGCGCTGGCCATGGGTTTGGGAAGCCGGGAAATTGCCGGCCAGATTCTTGCGGGAATCTATGTGCGTGAGCTGTATCAGGTTGGGCAACAGGTGCGTGTGGGCGAGGTCGAAGGGCAAATCGAGGAGATCGGCACGGTCAAGACGACGGTGCTGACCGATGACGGTGAGCTGGTATCGCTGTCCAATCGGATTCTCCTCGAGCAGCAGGTCAGTAGCCGCTAACCCGGCAAATCCTGCTAATGTACGCCGCCGCAAACCCGGGAGACCGGGCTGTAGCGGACATTGACCTGACTGTCGGCACGACTTGTTTTGAATAAAGCCCAAACGCTGTCCACGCGCTATGACCCCCGTGAGCTCTCTGATGAGGAGTTGGTCGCGCGCTCGCACACGGAGCTGTTTCACGTAACACGCGCGTACGAAGAATTGATGCGCAGATATCAACGCACTCTGTTCAACGTTTGTTCAAGGTATTTAGGGAACGATAGAGATGCGGATGATGTCTGTCAGGAAGTGATGCTCAAGGTGCTATACGGCCTGAAGAACTTTGAGGGAAAATCGAAGTTCAAGACATGGCTCTATAGCATCACGTACAACGAGTGCATCACGCAGTATCGTAAGGAACGGCGAAAGCGTCGCTTGATGGACGCTTTAAGTCTGGATCCCCTTGAGGAGGCGTCTGAAGAAAAGGCGCCGGTACCCGAGGAAAAGACCGGGCTTGATCGCTGGTTGGTGCATGTGAATCCGATTGACCGGGAAATTCTGGTGCTACGATTTGTCGCAGAGCTGGAGTTTCAGGAAATTGCTGACATCATGCACATGGGTTTGAGTGCTACAAAAATGCGTTACAAGCGTGCTCTTGATAAATTACGTGAGAAATTTGCGGGCGAGACTGAAACTTAGTGCGTGGCAAATATCTCTTACGTGTAGGCAAGTTCTGTTAGACTTGTCGCCGAGTTGTCCCCCGGTTTGTGGGACTGCTTTACAATCACCAGATGGGGATTTAACGGATGAAACTGAAAAACACCTTGGGCTTTGCCATTGGTTCTCTTATTGCGGCCACTTCTTTCGGCGCTCTGGCACAAGGCCAAGGCGCAGTTGAAGGCCAGCTGTTCTACAAGAAGCAGTACAACGATAGCGTTAAGCACATCGAAGACGGCTTCAACCCTGGCGCTAGCATCGGTTACTTCTTGACCGACGACGTGTCGATCAACCTGAACTACGACACCACCAACCACACCCGTTCGAACGACGGTACTGGTTCCCAGAAGATCAAAGGTGACACTGGCAGCGTGACTGCTCAGTACCACTTCGGTCAGGCCGGTGTTGACTCCCTGCGTCCATACGTAGAAGGTGGTTTCGGTCACCAGAGCCGTACCAACGTACAGGCTGACGGCCACAGCGGTCGCGACCAGACTACTCTGGCAATCGCTGGCGCTGGCGTGAAGTACTACTTCACCAACAACCTGTTCGCTCGTGCTGGCGTTGAAGCTGACTACGGCATCGACAACGGCAAGTGGGACTACTCCGCACTGGTTGGCCTGGGTGTGAACTTCGGCGGCAACGCCGGCGCAGTCGCTCCAGCTCCTACCCCAGCACCAGCTCCAGAGCCAACTCCAGAGCCAGAAGCTCCAGTTGCTCAGGTTGTTCGTGTTGAGCTGGACGTTAAGTTCGACTTCGACAAGTCCGTTGTTAAGCCTAACAGCTACGGCGACGTGAAAAACCTGGCTGACTTCATGAAGCAGTACCCACAGACCACCACCGTGGTTGAAGGTCACACTGACTCCGTTGGTCCAGACGCTTACAACCAGAAGCTGTCCCAGCGTCGTGCTGACGCTGTTAAGCAAGTCCTGGTCAAAGACGGTATCGCTCCTAACCGTGTAAGCTCGGTTGGTTATGGCAAATCCCGCCCAGTTGCTGACAACGCAACTGAAGCTGGTCGCGCTGTTAACCGTCGTGTAGAAGCGTCGGTTGAAGCTCAAGCTGCTCAGTAATTACTGAGTGGTAGAAAAAAGCCCGGCTTAGGCCGGGCTTTTTTTCGCCTGTAATTTGCCTTAGGCGCTCGCTGATACGGCAATGCAGGCAGCTTGCTCTGCGCCAGCCACACTGCCGATCACCAGGATCGCCGGGCTTTTCAGAGCAAATGCCTGTGCATCGGTATGCATGTGCGCCAGGGTGCTGCGGCACTCGCGTTGCTGAGGCAATGAGGCGTTCTCGATCATCGCCACTGGCATATCCGCTGCCATTCCACCCTCCAGCAATTGCTGACGAATCTCCTCCAGTTTCGCTACGCCCATATACACCACCAATGTCGTGCCGCCCTCGGCGAGTGCGCGCCAGTTCAGGCTGCTGTCGTCCTGGGTATGCGCGGTGACCAGCGTGACGCCGCGGCTGACCCCGCGCAGCGTCAGGGGAATATCGCAGTTGGTTGCACCTGCCAGGCCCGCCGTAATCCCGTTGACCAACTCCACTTCAATACCACGTTCACGCAACCACAGAGCCTCTTCGCCGCCCCGGCCGAAAATACACGGGTCGCCGCCTTTGAGTCGCACCACGCAATTGCCTTGGCGCGCATAGCGCAGCATCAGGCGGTGGATAAAATCCTGCGGTGTCGAACGGCAGCCGCCGCGTTTGCCCACGGTGACCACACGAGCGTGCGGGCAGTGTTCCAGCACCATCGGGTTGACCAAGTCATCGATCAGCACCACATCGGCTGCGTGCAGGGCGCGTACCGCCTTGAGCGTCAGCAGCTCCGGATCACCGGGGCCTGCGCCTACCAGCCAGACTTTTGCGCTCATGTTTATCCCCTCACACACTGATTGCGATTGGCAGCGATGTGCTGGCCAAAAGACGTTTGATTTCCGGTACACAGGAGCCGCATTGCGTGCCGCACCCCAGTTCCTGTTTAAGTCCTGCCAGGTCCAGGCCACGGGCGATACCGGCGCATACCGCGCTTTCGCTGACGTTCTTGCAGTTACACACAATCTTGCTGCTGGCTGCCGCGCCGCCCGGTGGTGCACTCAGTGGTGCCAGCAGCCAGCGGCGTAGTTGATCGTCGGCACGGCCTTCCAGCCACAGGCTCTGCAGCCAATGTCGCGCCAGGGTTTCGCCGGCCAGGCGCAGTGCGGTAATGCGGCCTTTTTCGATTTTTACCCGCTTGCCAATCGAACGCCGTGGATCGTCATAGGCCATGACCGGGCCGTCATTGAGGCCCAGCAGTTCATCGATACGGGTTAACAGTTGCAAGTCGGGCGCCTCCGTATGGGCTGCGCGCACCAGAAGTGCCGGCCGTTCACGCCCTGCCAGGCTCAAGCTGACGTAGGCAAAGCCCTCACACAGTGGGCGTAGGGCGTCAAAGTGTTGCTGCACATTTCCTTCGATCAGCGCAAACAACTGCCACGGCAGTTGCACTGGCTCCAGGCGCACGCCGCTGTGTTTGAGTTCGGGCTGTTTCGACAAGGGGTCGAACGCCGGCTGCGTAAGGGCATTAACACCGCCCTTGAGAAAACGATCGCCCCAATGCATGGGCAGGAACGCCTGGCCGGGGCGCACGCTGTCATCACTGCTGACAGCGACAATCACACTGCCGCGACGGCTTTTCAGGCTGACCAGATCGCCCTCTTTGAAGCGGTGCCGACGCAGCTCATCCGGGTGCAGGCTCAACAAGGCTTCATTGACGTGACCGAACAACTGCGCGGCGGTGCCGGTGCGGCTCATGCCGTGCCATTGATCGCGCAGGCGCCCGGTGATCAGGGTCAGTGGGAAGCGCGCGTCACGTTGCTCTTTAGCGGCACGGTAAGGGTCAGCGATAAAGTGCGCGCGGCCGCTGTCTGTCGGGAACACGCCCTCGGTGTACAGACGTGGGGTGCCCGCTTGTGCGCCCACGGGAAATGGCCATTGCTGCGGGCCGAGCTGGTCGAGCAGGGCATGGCTGATACCCGATAGGTCGAGGTCACGGTCGCGGGTCAGTACCTTGTATTCATCAAAGATCTGCGCCGGTTGCTCGAAAGCGAACAAACTCGGCAACCCCGGGCGCAAGCGTTGCTCCAGGCGCTGTGCGAAATCCACGGTAATCGCCCAATCTGGCCGCGCTTCGCCGGGTGGGGCGACGGCGCGGCGCACGTGGGAAATCCGCCGTTCGGAATTGGTCACCGTGCCTTCTTTCTCGCCCCAACTGGCGGCGGGTAACAGCAGGTCTGCGTAGGCGGCGGTTTCGGTGGTGCGAAAAGCCTCTTGCAACACCACGAACGGGCAGGCCGCTAATGCGGCACGCACGCGGTTCTGGTCCGGCAAGGATTGCGCGGGGTTGGTACAGGCAATCCACACGGCCTTGATCTTGCCGGCCTGGATCTGTTCGAACAGTTCGATAGCGGTCAGCCCGGCAGGCGCCGGCAACGCTTCGACGCCCCAATATGCCGCGACTTCGGCCCTGTGCTCAGGGTTGGCCGCCTCGCGATGCCCCGGCAGCAGGTTCGACAAACTGCCGGTTTCACGCCCGCCCATGGCATTCGGTTGGCCGGTCAGGGAAAACGGCCCGCAACCCGGCCGACCAATAGTGCCGGTGGCCAGGTGCAGGTTGATCAGCGCACTGTTTTTGGCGCTGCCGGCGCTGGACTGGTTAAGCCCCATGCACCACAGCGAGAGAAAGCTGCTGGAGGTGCCGACCCACTCTGCACACAGGCGCAATTGCTCAACGCTGATGCCGCACAACTGCGTGACCATCTGCGGCGTGTAGTCATGCACCAGTCGCTTCAACTCGACCAACCCATCGGTATGCGCCTGGATAAAGTCGCGGTCGATCCAGTCTTCCCACAGCAACAGGTGCAAGATCCCATGGAACAGCGCCACATCGGTGCCCGGCAGGATCGCCAGGTGCAAGTCGGCCAAATCGCAGGTGTCTGTGCGCCGAGGGTCGATTACCAGCACTTTCATCTGCGGGCGCCGCGCCTTGGCTTCCTCAAGGCGTCGGAACAGTACCGGATGGGCGTAGGCCATGTTGCTGCCGACGATCATCACGCAGTCACTCGCCTCCAGGTCTTCATAACTGCACGGCGGTGCATCGGCGCCCAGGCTGCGTTTGTAGCCGACCACTGCCGAAGACATGCACAGCCGCGAGTTGCTATCGATGTTATTGGTGCCCACCAGCGCCCGCGCCAATTTGTTGAAGCTGTAGTAATCCTCGGTCAGCAATTGCCCGGAGATATAGAACGCCACGCTGTCCGGCCCATGTTCGGCGATGGTGTCGGCGAACACATTGGCCGCGTGTTCCAACGCGGTGCTCCAGTCGGTGCGGGCGCGGGCCAGGTCTTTGCCCAGGCGCAGTTCCGGGTACAAGGCGCGGGCGGCCAGGTCGCCGGTCAAATGCAGGCTGGAGCCCTTGCTGCACAACTTGCCGAAGTTTGCCGGGTGGCTCGGGTCGCCCTGCACACCGAGGATCTGCTCGCCGTCATGCTCGATCAGCACGCCGCAACCCACCCCGCAGTAACAGCAGGTGGACGCGGTGGTCTGGCGGTTCATCAACCGGCGTCCCGCAGGGCCAGCATCACTCGGCCGTTTTCGACGCGGGCGGGGTGATGATGGGCGCAGCCTATGTCCGGCGCCTGGGCTTCACCCGACGCCAGGTCGATCTGCCAGTTGTGCAGCGGGCAGGCCACGCGTTTACCGTAGATCAAGCCTTGGGACAGCGGCCCGCCTTTGTGCGGGCAGCGGTCGTCGAGGGCGAAAACCTCATCGTCACTGGTACGAAAAATCGCAATATCGCCTTTTGGCCCATTGATGATGCGCGAGCCCAGGGCGTTGATTTCATCCAGGGCGCAGATATCCAGCCAGTTCATGCCGACACCTCCAGCTGTTTGACGGGGATGACCTCGAATTCCTTTTTCAGCAGTGGCTGTTCCAGGCGTTCTTTCCACGGGTCTTGTTCGAATGACAGCGAGAATTGCAGGCGCTCATTGAGGGCCTGGCGCCGTGCCGGGTCTTCCAATACAGCTTTCTTGATGTGCTCCATGCCCACCCGTTGCAAGTAGTGAACGGTGCGTTCCAGGTAAAAGGCTTCTTCGCGATACAGCTGCAGGAACGCGCCGTTGTATTCACGCACTTCTTCAGCGGTTTTGAGCTTGACGAAAAACTCCGCGACTTCAGTCTTGATCCCGCCGTTGCCGCCGATGTACATCTCCCAGCCAGAGTCGACGCCGATAATGCCGACGTCCTTGATACCCGCTTCCGAGCAATTGCGTGGGCAGCCGGACACCGCCAGCTTGACCTTGTGCGGCGACCACATATTGAACAGGTCGTGCTCCAACTCGATACCCAACTGCGTGGAGTTCTGCGTACCGAAGCGGCAGAACTCGCTGCCCACGCAGGTCTTCACGGTGCGGATGGATTTGCCATAGGCGTGGCCGGAGGGCATGTCGAGGTCCTTCCACACACCGGGCAAATCCTGTTTCTTGATGCCCAGCAGGTCGATGCGCTGGCCGCCGGTGACCTTAACCATCGGCACGTTGTACTTGTCGGCCACATCGGCAATGCGCCGCAACTCCGACGGATTGGTCACACCGCCCCACATCCGTGGGACTACGGAGTAAGTGCCGTCTTTCTGAATATTGGCGTGGGCGCGTTCGTTGATCAGGCGCGATTGTGGGTCATCCTTGGCCTCGCCGGGCCAGGTGGAGATCAGGTAGTAGTTCAGCGCCGGGCGGCAGGTGGCGCAGCCGTTGGGGGTGCGCCAGTTCAGGTAGCTCATGGTGCCGGCGATGGTCAGCAAGTGCTGGTCGCGGATCGCCTGGCGGATTTGCCCGTGGTTGAGGTCGCTGCAGCCGCAGATGGCTTTTTCGCTTTTGGGTTTGACGTCGGCGGCGCCGCCCACGGTGTTGATCAAAATCTGTTCCACCAACCCCGCGCAGGAACCGCATGAGCTGGCGGCCTTGGTGTGTTTTTTCACGTCATCGACACTGAACAGTCCGTGTTCCTGGATCGCCTTGACGATGGTGCCTTTGCACACGCCGTTGCAGCCGCACACTTCGGCGTTGTCGGCCATGCTCATGGCTTTGTCCTGGCCTTGATGGCCGACATCGCCCAGTGCGTTCTCGCCGAACATCAGGTGATCACGGATCTCGCCAATCGCGTGGTTCTCACGGATCTGGCGGAAATACCAACCACCGTCGGCGGTATCGCCGTACAGGCACGCGCCGACCAGGATGTCGTCCTTGATCACCAGCTTCTTGTACACGCCGCCAATCGGGTCGGAGAGGGTGATGGTTTCGGTGCCTTCACCGCCCATGAAATCCCCGGCAGAAAACAGGTCGATGCCGGTCACCTTCAGCTTGGTTGACGTGACCGAGCCTTTATAAGTGGCAAAGCCCAATTGGGCCAGGTGATTGGCGCAGACCTTGGCCTGCTCGAACAATGGCGCCACCAGCCCATAAGCGATCCCACGGTGGCTGGCGCACTCGCCGATGGCATAGATGCGCGGGTCGTAGGTTTGCAGCGTGTCATTGACCAGGATCCCACGGTTGCAAGGGATGCCGGATTTCTCTGCCAGTTCGGTGTTGGGGCGGATACCGGCGGCCATCACCACCAGGTCGGCGGGGATGATGTCGCCATTCTTGAACTGCACCGAGCCGACGCGACCATTGCCGGCGTCGTGCAGGGCCTGGGTTTGTTCGCACAGGCGAAATACCAGGCCGCGGCTTTCCAGTTCGGTTTGCAGCAATTGCCCGCTGGTTTTATCCAGCTGGCGCTCCAGCAGCCATTCGCCGATATGCACCACGGTCACGTGCATGCCGCGCAGCATCAGGCCATTGGCGGCCTCCAGGCCAAGCAGGCCACCGCCGATGACCACCGCGTGTTTGTGGGTCCTGGCGGTGTCGATCATGGCCTGGGTGTCGGCGATATCGCGGTAGCCGATCACACCCTGCAAGGTGTTGCCGGGGATTGGCAGGATAAACGGCGTCGAGCCGGTGGCAATCAACAGGCGATCGTACTCGGCCTCGCTGCCGTCCTCAGCGATGACGATGCGTCTTACGCGGTCGATCTGCACCACCTTGCGGTTGAGCAACAGCTTGATGTGGTTATCCAGGTACCAATCCAGATCGTTGAGCACGATCTCTTCGAAAGTCTGCTCACCGGCCAGCACCGGCGACAGCAGGATACGGTTGTAGTTGGTGTGGGGCTCGGCGCCGAACACCGTGATGTCGTACAGGTCGCTGCTCAGCTTGAGCAATTCTTCAAGGGTGCGAACCCCGGCCATGCCGTTGCCGATCATCACCAATTTGAGTTTCTTCATGTCGTTCTCCGCAATGGCTCGACAAATCGTGCGCAAACAAAAAAGGCGTCCCCACCAGTTACCTGGCGAGGACACCTTTGTCCGGTCCCGTTCTCTCGGGAAGCTCGGCCCTTCGACGTTGAAGGGGCGGCTATATGTGAGTTGTTGATGAAGCTAATGCAGCGGTTGTGCCAAGTCGGCAGGCGCCGGCTTTATTGGGATTCCCATCAATATTGTGTGGGAAATTGCCCTCTAGTGGTGCAGCAGCCAGTACAGCAGCACCAGATTGACCAGCAGCGAGACGCTCGCCAGGGTTTGCCAGACCTTGAGTGGTTCACGCTCCAGCAAGGGCTTGGGTCGCACGCTCAATTCACGGCGATCGGCCTGTTCCAGCACCAGCAACCATTCTTCGGCGGTTTCATAACGCTCTGCGGGCTGTGCGGCCACCGCGCGCTCCAGGCTCAAGGGTAACCAGTCCGGTAAATCGGGGCGGTAACGGCTGGCGCTGACGGGCTGAGCGAAACGGGGTCGTTGGAAGACTTCGATTTCTCCGTAGGGGTAATGCCCGGTCAGCAGGTAATAGAGCGTAACGCCGACGCTGTATAAATCCTGTTGCGGCGTAGGGCGTTCACCACTGAACGCTTCGGGCGCGATAAAACTCGGGGTGCCGGGCAGCAAATGGGCGCGGTCCTCGGAAAGCCCCGGGCAGTAGGCCAGGCCGAAATCCAGCACACGCAATTCGCCATCATCGCCCAGCAGCAGGTTTTCCGGTTTGATGTCACGGTGCAGGATCTGCCGTCGATGCAGCATGCCCACCGCCCGAAGCAAACGCTCGGCAATCGACTGCCATTGCGCCAGGGGCAGCGGGCCTTGTTGCTGGAACAGCTGCGCGAGGGTCTGCCCCGAATATTCACGCATCACGTAGTACAAATGCTGACGCCCACTGGCCGCATGCACTTCAGGAAATGCGCGCCCGGCCACTCGGCGCAGAAACCATTCTTCCGACAGCAAGGCTTGGCCGGCGTCGTTGTCATCGTCGCGGTTGAGCGGCAAGGTTTTCAGCAGCCAAGCTTGCTGCTGGGCATCACGCACGCGGTATAGCAATGACTGTCGGCTCTGCGCCAGCAGGCTTTCAACCTGCCAGCCTTCAAAGCGTTGCCCGGCCTTCAGGGGCGGTGGCAGCGGCCATTGCTGCAACTGCACCAGCGCATCGCCCAGGGTCGCTGCGCCGAGCTGGTCGATACGCACCAGCAGCGCGCTGGCATTGTCCTGGCTGGCGGCCAGGTGCGCGGCATTGACCAGCGTGTTTACCGCCGCGTCGAGATCGGTTTGTTCGCGCAGGATTGCGCTGATGCTGTGATCGCCCAACGTGGCCCACACGCCATCGCTGAGCAGCAGGAAGCACTCGCCCTCACGCAGCTCACCGTCGAGAAAATCCAGCACCAGATGCTGATCCAGGCCGAGGGCGCGCTTGAGCACATGCTGCATGCCCGGTTGTTCCCACACATGGTCTTGCGTGATGCGCTGCAACTCGCCATCCAGCCAGCGATACACCCGGCAATCACCCACATGCGCCAGGGTGAAGCGTTGGCCGCGAAATACCAGGGCGCTGAGGGTCGTGAGCAATGGCTGGCCACTGCCGTTGGCCTGCAGCCAGCGATTCTGCGCCAGCAACAGTCGCTCCAGGGCCTGGGCCACGCCCCAGGTTTGCGGCGTGGCGTAGTAGTCCAGGGCCAGCGCCTGCAAGGTCGAACGGGCGGCCAGGCCACCGTCGGCGCATTGGCTGACGCCATCGGCGATGGCGCACAGGTAACCCTTGCTGGCGGCCAGTTCCGGCATGGGCGTGACCACCCGCAAGGCGTCCTGGTTTTCTGCCCGCGGGCCGATGGCGCTGGCCTGGGCGACGCTCAGTTGCAGGCTCATCAGACGCGTGCGGCGGTCACGGCAGCCGAGCCCCAGGTGGTTCTCCAGCGACGCTTGACGCCGTGCAGGCCGAACCAGGCCAACACGCCAAGGCTGGCAAACAACCACAAGGCCAACTGATAACTGCCGGTGCTCTGTTTGATTGCGCCCATGCCCGCCGCCAGGGCAAAGCCGCCGATACCGCCCGCCATGCCGATCAAGCCGGTCATCACACCGATCTCACGGCGAAAACGCTGGGGCACCAGTTGGAACACCGCGCCATTACCTGCGCCAAGGCCGAGCATGGTGCAGACGAAAAGCGCCAGTGCGGCGTAGGAACTTGGCAGGTTGAAGCCCACGGCGGCGATGCAGATCGCTGCCACACCGTACATGCCGAGCAGGGTGCGAATGCCACCGAAGCGGTCGGCCAGTGCGCCGCCCAAGGGGCGCATCAGGCTGCCGCCAAACACGCAGGCGGCGGTGTAGTAGCCGGCGGTCACCGGGCTCAGGCCGTATTGATCGTTGAAGTAGCCGGGCAGGGCGCTGGCCAGGCCGATAAAGCCGCCGAACGTCACGCTGTAGAAGAACATGAACCACCAGCTGTCGCGGTCGCCCAGGGCTTTGAAATAGTCGGCCATGGATTTGGCTTTCGGGCGCTCGGGCGCATTGCGTGCCAGCCAGGCGAACACGATCAATGTCAGCACCAGTGGGATCAGCGCGAAGCCGAACACATTGCTCCAGCCAAATGCGGCGGCCAGTACCGGCGCCAGCAAGGCGGCAAACACGGTGCCGGAGTTGCCGGCGCCGGCGATACCCATGGCTTTGCCCTGATGCTCAGCGGGATACCACTGGGAGGCCAAGGGCAGGGCGACTGCGAAGGAAGCACCGGCCATGCCCAGGAACACGCCCAGCAACAGGGCTTGTTCGTAGCTATGGATGCCGAGTTTCCAGGCGCCGAACAGGGCGGCGATCACTATAACCTGGCCAATCAGCCCGGCGGTCTTGGGCGACAGCTTGTCGGCCAGCATGCCCATCAAAAAGCGCAGCACCGCGCCTGCCAGGATTGGCGTGGCCACCACCAGGCCGCGTTGCTGGGTGGTCAGGTGCAGGTCGGCGGCAATCTGTACCGCCAGTGGCCCCAGCAGGTACCAGACCATGAAGCTCAGGTCGAAATACAGGAACGCGGCAAACAGGGTCGGGGTGTGCCCGGATTTCCAGAAGCTTGATTTCATCACGCACCTCAACGGTTGGGGGTCTTGTCAGAAGGCCTGTTGGCCCCATTCGCCGGGGCCAAAACGAAAAAAAAACGCCGCCATCGAGTTCGCGAGTGCAAACCGGATGGGCGACGTCTTTGTCGTAGAAGGGGCAACCGCCGTTGGCTACCTGTGATGAATGCTTAGCAAGAGCTGCGCCAGTTCAGCCGAGCAGCTCACTCATGGCGATGATCTGCTCGGCCACCTGGATCAGTTTCTGCTGGCGGCTCATGGCCTGGCGGCGCATCAGGGTGTAGGCCTCTTCCTCATTGCAGTGCTTCATTTTCATCAGCATGCCCTTGGCCAACTCGATGCGCTTGCGCTCGGCCAACTGTTGGTCACGGGCCTGGAGCTGGGCGCGCAGGGCCTGGTCGCTTTCAAAGCGCGCCATGGCCACGTCGAGGATCGGCTGCAGGCGCTGGGCTTGAATGCCTTCGACGATGTAAGCGCTGACCCCGGACTTGATCGCCTGGCGCATCACGTTCGGGTCGTGCTCGTCGGTAAACATCACGATCGGGCGCGGCTGGTCGCGGCTGACCAGCACCACTTGCTCCATCACATCGCGGCCAGGTGACTCGGTATCGATCAGGATCACGTCCGGGCGCACCGTTTCGACGCGCGCCGGCAGGTCGATGGTCAAGCCGGACTCATCGATCACCTCGAAACCGGCTTCGGTCAAGGCAGCTTTGAGGCGCCCGACCTTGCGCGGGGTGTCGTTGATCAACAGGATTCGTAACATAGTCGTGGTCCTGTCAGCGCAGTGCCTGGCGGCTGGTGGCATCCGCCAAGGCATGCAGGCGGAAGCTGCGGGCATAGGCAGCCGGGTCGGAGCCGTCCCAGATCTTGCCGTCGATCAACTGGCTGCTGCGCATGTTTTGGGCGGTAGTCGGGACGCCGACGGCAGCAGCGGCTTGGCGATACAGGTCCAGTTGCTGCACCTGGCGAGCCACGCCCAGGTAGTCCGGATCTTCGCGCAGCAGGCCCCAACGGCGAAACTGGGTCATGAACCACATGCCATCGCAGAGGTAGGGCAGGTTCACCTCGCCATCAGCGAAAAAGCGCAGGGCGTGCGGGTCTTTCCACTGGTTGCCGAGGCCGTCGTCATAATCTCCGAGCAAGCGCGGTTCGATGCAGTCGAGCGGGGCATCAAGGTAATCACGGGCACTGAGCAGTTGTGCGGTGGAGCGGCGGTTTTCCTGGCTTTGTTCGATGAAACGGCTGGCCTCGAGGATCGCCATGACCAGTACGCGGGCGGTGTTCGGGTATTGGTCGACGAATGCCTGGGTGCAGCCCAGCACTTTTTCTGGGTGATTCGGCCAGATCGACTGCGTAGTGGCCAGGGTGAACCCCTGGTTTTGCTGGACCGCGCTGGCGCACCAGGGCTCACCGACACAAAAGCCGTCGATGCGCCCCGCTTGCAGGTGCGCGATCATCTGCGGCGGTGGCACCACCACACTGTCGACATCTTGCAACGGGTGAATGCCTTGGCTCGCCAGCCAGTAATACAGCCACATGGCGTGGGTGCCGGTGGGAAATGTCTGGGCAAAAGTCAGCTTTGTACGGCTTTGGTGCACGTGGCGGTCGAGTGCCTCAGGAGTGGTCACTCCCTGCTGTTGCAGGCCGTGGGACAGGTTGATGCTCTGGCCGTTCTGGTTGAGCCCCATCAGCACGGCCGTGTCGGTGGGCGCCACGCCGCCGATGCCCAGGTGTACGGCGTAGATCAACCCGTACAGGCTGTGGGCGGCGTCCAATTCACCGCTGACCAGTTTGTCGCGCAGGTTGGCCCAGGAGGATTGGCGCTTGAGGTTCAGCGTCAGGCCGTAGGGTTGGGCAAACCCCTGTGTGGCGGCGACCACCAATGAAGCGCAGTCGGTGAGCGCCATGAAACCCAGGTCCAGGCTGCTCTTTTCCGGGGCGTCACTGCCGTTGACCCACGCCAGTGGGTTGTTCACCGGGCTGTTGCCGACCGAGTCGTTCATCAACACCTACCTTTTCTTTCAAAAAAAAAGCATCGTTCCTTCGCATGGCAGTGCAAGCCATTGCCGGGTAACGACGCCTTTGTCTGCAAGCCTGCTCCGACGTTGGCGCAGGCTCTGATGCAGAGTCCGTAGCAAGGCACATGCCACGGGCAGGCGGAGGGAGCCTGTCGTCACCTTTCCATCAAGATTGAAACTCGAGTGCCTTTCAGTATGGCCGCTTCTTTGCGCCAGATTGCCAGGAACACTCAAGTTGCCTATCGATTCACCGACCCTGATGAGCTACCACCGATGAGCTCCCGCCGGCTATGCCGCTGGCTGCTGTGCAGTGCGTTGCTGTGGGCCAATGTTCCCGCCTGGGGCGAGAGCTATGAGGCCCGGGATGAAAGCCTGCATACCTTTTTCAGTGCGTTGTCGCTTCCTTTGGGGTTGCCCATCGTCGTCAGCCGCGAAGCGGCGCGTAGACGCATTTGCGGCACATTCGATCTGGAGGCTGCGCAGCAGACCCTCGCGACAGTCGCCGAGCAGCAGGGGCTGATCTGGTACAGCGACGGGCAGGTGCTTTACCTGTATGACGCCAGCGAAGCAAAAAGCACTGCGGTCGCGCTGCGGCACATTTCGGTCGGCAGATTGCGTGGGTTCATGCGCCGTTCGGGGTTCGATGAATCACGTTATCCACTCAGAGAGAGCGGCGTGCGCACTTTCTATGTTTCCGGGCCACCTAATTATGTCGACCAGGTGTTGCACCTGGCTCAACTGATGGACAGGCCGCGCACCGAAGTGCGTGTCGGTAAACAGGCCTTCGGCGTGGTGCAGGTGTTCAACACCCATGTAGCTGACCGTCAGTACGTCATGGGCGACGACAAGGTCAACGTACCGGGCATGGCCACGATGATCGAGAACCTGCTGGCTATCGAGCAGAAGGATACCAAGCGGCGCCCCCCGGGTTTGCTGGCTGACAAGAGCCTATTGGTGATGGCCTACCCGGATTCCAACAGTTTGTTGATCAAGGGCAATCCTGATCAGGTCAAGGTGATAGAGGAACTGGTAGCGGAGTTGGACAAGCCCAAGCGGCCAATCGAAGTGGCGCTGTGGCAGATCGATGTAGACCGTAAGGAACTCGACAAGATGGGCGTGGCCTGGGCTCTGGAAACCGGCACCGGAGCCTCCATGACCCGGGTGCTGGAGCCCTTGGACGACAGCCGCTTGATGGCACAGCTCGGTGTTCTTGAGCGTCGCCGCAAAGCCAGGGTCACCACGTTTCCCGTGCTGCTTACGCAAGAGAATGTTCCAGCGGTTTTCCAGGCCAACCATACTTTTTACCTGCCCAAGCCTGGTGTCGACAGCGGCAAGTGGGAGCCGGTGGGGTATGGCACCGAAGCCAGCGTGCTACCACGCTTTGCGGCAGCGAATCAGATTGAAATGCAGCTGACCCTTGAGGATGGCCGTCAACTGGACAGCAAGCTCAAGCCGGGCTCGGTTGGGGCAGTAGGGCGGCTCGGAATCAACACGGTGGTGCGCGTGCCTCTGGGCAGGCGGTTGTGGCTGGGTGGGTTTGAACGTGAAGGCGGCGTGGGTTCTGGTCGGCGCGCCGAGGTGCGGCTGTTTGTGATCCAGGCCCGGGCGGTCGGCGCAGAGTCGCGGATGCTGGCGGGCGCTATCGGGCCGCCGCCGCTGACGCAAAGCCAATATGAGCGTGTGCAGCGCGCATTTGTGCGCGAAAACCGCGAAGCCTCTGAAATCCAATAACTCTTTGAGCGCCTATCAACGCGTTTGTGGGTTCGTGCTGCCTGGAATAGCGAAAAGTCCTACGCAATACGCACCCAAATCCTCGATTACATGGGTTTTTTCCTAACGTTGTTCAGAGGCCGACTTTCTATAGTCGCGGGGTTGTCGTATCGACCGTTTCTGGAAACAAGGGAATCAATGTCAGTAGATCAGGTACAGAGGTGAATATGACCCTCGAGAATGAAGGGCTGGCGGCCTCGTGGTTTTTTGCCGGATGGACCTTGTATGTTGATGGCCGGTTAACGGGCGAGGGTGTGGATATTCAGCTACCACCCAAGGAGTGGCAGGTGCTGCGGTTGTTGTTGGCATCCGGTGGTGTGCTGATGACCAAAGATCGTTTACTCGAGCAGGCCTGGTCCCGTGGCGAGGTTGCGGAGGAGTCGCTCACCCGTTGTATCTATGAATTGCGCAAGCACTTGAGGAAAGACAAAGGCTTTATCAAGACGATCTATGGCAAGGGGTATCGGTTTACCTGTGCCGTCACCGTTCGGCAACACATCCAACAACAGCCCGGGCAGGCGCGCGTGTCACGCATCTGTTCGGCCTGTGGTCAGGTGAATCATGATTAAGCGTTTGCGCGACGGTTTGCTGCTGTGCCTGCTGATGGGCAGCTTCCCGGCCTGGGCCAACTGCTGGAAGGAGGTCGCCGGCCGGTATGACATCGAGCCGGAGCTGTTGCAGGCCATTGCGGTCGTGGAGTCGGGCGCACGCACTGGCGCGGTCAACGAGGCAAATAGCGATGGCTCGCGGGATATTGGCCTGATGCAGATCAATAGCATGCACTTGCCGCGCCTGGCCAAGCAGGGGATTACCGAGGAAAGGCTGTTGGCCGAGCCGTGTTTATCGATCGAAGTGGGCGCTTCGATTCTGGCCGACTTTATCCAGCGCTTCGGTTACAACTGGACAGCCGTGGGCTCCTATAATGCCGGGCCAGCACCTGGGCGCGAAGCATTGCGCCTGCGTTATGCCGAAAAAATCTGGGCGCAGTATGAGGCGTTGGTTGCACAGCGCCCGTGATGATTGGGCGGCACGCCTCGCACCTGGCGTGCCACCCCGGCTATAATCGCGCCACCTTTCGCCTCCATCCGAGTCTAGCCTGCCCATGTATACCCTGGCCCGCCAGCTGTTGTTCAAACTCTCCCCGGAAACCTCCCACGATCTGTCCCTGGACCTGATCGGTGCCGGTGGCCGCCTGGGGCTCAATGGCCTGGTATGCAAGGCACCGGCAAAAATGCCCGTGTCGGTGATGGGGCTGGATTTCCCCAATCCGGTCGGGCTGGCTGCCGGCCTGGACAAGAACGGCGCGGCCATCGACGGTTTTGCGCAACTGGGTTTCGGCTTTGTTGAAATCGGCACCGTGACGCCACGGCCACAGCCGGGCAACCCGAAGCCGCGTATTTTCCGTTTGCCCGAAGCCGAAGCAATCATCAACCGCATGGGTTTCAACAACCTCGGTGTTGATCATTTGCTGTCGCGGGTTCAAGCCGCGAAATACAAGGGTATTCTCGGCATCAATATCGGCAAGAACTTCGACACGCCGGTCGAGCGCGCGGTGGATGATTACCTTATCTGCCTGGACAAAGTCTACGCCCACGCCAGCTACGTCACCGTCAACGTCAGTTCGCCCAACACACCAGGGCTACGCAGCCTGCAGTTTGGTGATTCCCTCAAGCAATTGCTCGAAGCCTTGCGCCAGCGCCAGGAAGACCTGGCCGTGCGTCATGGCAAGCGCGTGCCGTTGGCCATCAAAATTGCCCCGGACATGAGTGATGAAGAAACCGTACTGGTCGCCCAGGCCCTGGTGGATTCGGGTATGGACGCGGTGATCGCCACCAACACCACCTTAAGCCGCGTCGGCGTCGAAGGGCTGGCCCATGGTGACGAAGCGGGCGGCCTGTCGGGTGCGCCGGTGCGGGACCAGAGCACCCATATCGTCAAGGTACTGGCCGCTGAGCTGGCGGGGCGTTTGCCGATCATCGCCGTGGGCGGCATTACCGAAGGCAAGCACGCAGCCGAGAAAATCGCCGCCGGCGCAAGCTTGGTGCAACTCTATTCCGGCTTCATCTACAAAGGCCCGGCGTTGATTCGTGAGTCGGTGGATGCCATCGCGGCTTTGCGCTGATAGATCAGCCAATAGATCGTTCCCACGCTCTGCGTGGGAATGCATCCCGTGACGCTCTGCGTCGCCGTTGCGCAAGGCCTCAGGTTGGACTCTTATTCACCGCGCATTAAAAAGGGCTCCAAAAGGAGCCCCCTGGGCCGAAGCCCGCCGCCCGGATAGGACGTGCGTGGTTAAGTCGTTACAAAATCTTCAAGGTGGTTGTCGGATTAAGTGCCCCGTGTCAGCCGACGGCGTGAAGTTCGTTGAGTCTGTGGATTCCCGCAGTGCCAGTCATACCGTCCCAGTTGTCGCCGCGTCCTTCTCGCCAGCCGTTGATCCAGGCTTGGCGTACCGACGGTAGAGTAAATGGGCAAAGCTCACGGGATTTACCATGAACGCCATATTGATATCCGCGTAAAAATGCTCTTTCCAACGGATCACGCTTAAGTCTTCTCATAGGGTGTTTCCCTCACTTGTTGACTGTCTAGATATCCTTCGGCCCCGCTTGGGGCCGGGCAGGGTTTTCCTGCCGTTGGTGGGCTCGCTGCCGGCGTGGCGAGCCTATGTGTCGGCGTCGTTACGGCGCCAACCTGTGTTGAGTTCTAACCAATAGGTCACATGGATTCAATGATCGTTTTGTCATAAGCACGTAACGATAACGATGCTATAGCCATAAGCTGGGATGGCTTTTCGCCCCATTTATTAGGCAAACCCAGCTATGATGTGCCCTGCATAGAGGATGGGTTTAATCCTTTAGTGAGAATGCCCGCCCGTTGCAGTCGGTTATTATTCGACGAAGGGTCGGAATATTTCTTTTTGTTGCACACATTTATCTATCTGCCCCGGCAATTCAGGCTCAAAAGCCCGGCAGCCGGGGTGGAACGGCACATTCGTGCCACGCGAGCACTCTTCAAGAAAAGTGCTTGATTGAAAACCGAGCTGGCGATGCGTCGCCCGTTCATTTATTGCTGAAAAGCCTGGAATGCCCCATGTCGGACCGTTTTGAACTCTTCCTCACCTGCCCCAAGGGCCTCGAAGGCCTGCTGATCGAGGAAGCCGTCGGGCTTGGCCTTGAGGAAGCCCGCGAGCACACCTCGGCCGTGCGCGGCATGGCCGACATGGAAACCGCCTACCGCCTGTGCCTCTGGTCGCGCCTGGCCAACCGTGTGCTGCTGGTGCTCAAGCGCTTCCCGATGAAGGACGCCGAAGACCTCTACCACGGCGTGCTGGATATCGAATGGGCCGACCACATGGTCCCGGACGGCACCCTGGCCGTTGAATTCAGTGGCCACGGCTCGGGCATCGACAACACCCACTTCGGCGCGCTGAAGGTCAAGGATGCGATTGTCGACAAGCTGCGCACCCCGACCGGCGAACGTCCGTCCATCGACAAGATCAACCCGGACCTGCGCATTCACCTGCGCCTGGACCGTGGCGAAGCCATCCTTTCCCTTGACCTGTCCGGCCACAGCCTGCACCAGCGCGGTTATCGCTTGCAGCAGGGCGCTGCACCGTTGAAGGAAAACCTCGCGGCCGCGATCCTGATTCGCTCTGGCTGGCCGCGCATTGCGGCCGAAGGTGGCGCGCTGACGGACCCAATGTGTGGCGTGGGCACCTTCCTGGTGGAAGGCGCAATGATCGCCGCCGACATGGCGCCTAACTTGAATCGTGAGCTGTGGGGCTTCACCACCTGGCTCGGTCACGTGCCGGCGCTGTGGAAAAAGCTGCACACCGAGGCCACCGAGCGTGCCGCCATCGGCATGAACAAACCACCATTGTGGGTACGTGGCTACGAAGCTGATCCGCGCCTGATCCAACCTGCGCGCAACAACATCGAACGCGCAGGCCTGAGCCACTGGATCAAGGTGTACCAGGGCGAAGTCGGCACCTTCGAGCCGCGCCCGGACCAGAACCAGAAAGGTCTGGTGATCTGCAACCCACCCTACGGCGAGCGCCTGGGTGACGAAGCCAGCCTGTTGTACCTCTACCAGAACCTCGGCGAGCGTCTGCGCCAGGCGTGCATGGGCTGGGAAGCGGCGGTGTTCACCGGTGCGCCGGACCTGGGCAAGCGCATGGGCATCCGCAGCCACAAACAGTATTCGTTCTGGAACGGCGCATTGCCGTGCAAGTTGCTGCTGATCAAGGTCAACCCGGACCAGTTCGTCACCGGCGAGCGCCGTACCCCGGAACAGCGTCAGGCAGAACGTGAGCAAGCCGCTTACGATCAGGCCCCGACCGAGCCGGTCGAGCGCCAGTACAACAAGAACGGCAACCCGATCAAGCCGGCTCCAGCCCCGGTGGTTGAGCAGGCGCGTCTGAGCGAAGGCGGGCAGATGTTCGCCAACCGCCTGCAAAAGAACCTCAAGCAACTGGGCAAGTGGGCCAAGCGCGAAGGCGTGGACTGCTACCGTGTGTACGACGCCGATATGCCGGAATACTCCATGGCTATCGACCTGTACCACGATTGGGTGCATGTGCAGGAATACGCCGCGCCGAAATCCATCGACCCGGAAAAAGCCTCCGCACGCATGTTCGATGCGCTGGCGGCGATTCCCCAGGCGTTGAACGTCGACAAGAGCCGCGTGGTGGTTAAACGTCGCGAACGTCAGAGCGGCACCAAGCAGTACGAACGTCAAAGTGCCCAAGGCAAGTTCACTGAGGTCAGCGAAGGTGGCGTGAAGCTGCTGGTCAACCTCACCGACTACCTGGACACCGGCCTGTTCCTTGACCACCGGCCAATGCGCATGCGCATCCAGAAGGAAGCGGCCGGCAAGCGGTTCCTCAACCTGTATTGCTACACCGCCACCGCCAGTGTGCATGCCGCCAAGGGCGGCGCGCGCAGCACCACCAGCGTCGACTTGTCCAAGACTTACCTGGACTGGGCACGTCGCAACTTCTCCCTCAACGGTTTCTCTGACAAGAACCGCCTGGAGCAGGGTGATGTGATGGCCTGGCTGGAAGCCAGCCGCGATGAGTTCGACCTGATCTTTATCGACCCGCCGACCTTCTCCAACTCCAAGCGCATGGAAGGCATCTTCGACGTGCAGCGTGACCACGTGCAGTTGCTCGACCTGGCCATGGCGCGCCTGGCCCCGGGCGGCGTGCTGTACTTCTCGAACAACTTCCGCAAGTTCGTGCTCGAGGACAACCTCAGCGAGCGCTATGCGGTCGAGGAAATCAGCGACAAGACCCTGGACCCGGACTTCGCCCGTAACGCGAAGATTCACCGGGCGTGGAAAATCACCGCGCGCTGATTGACACACTCAAGCTGCACCAAAAAGCCGCAAGCCCGGACTAATCCGGGCTTGCGGCTTTTTTGCGCTGGTCAAACGCCGGCCTCATGGCTATAACTTAACGCCTAGCCAAAGTGACACCCCCCGCACGCTGGCGTTGTGAGTGTTGCCTATGCCGATGCAAGCCGTTCGCCCGAAAATACTAGGCTTTATCAGTGAGCAGGCGTCGGCTTGGCTGGTGGCATTGGTGGTGTTATTGGCAGGTGGCGCGCTGACGGGTATCGTCGCCTGGGCGGCCTCCGACCTCTATCAGCAGCAAGTGCGCCAGCGTTTCCAGTTGTTGGTCAACGAGCGCTACACCCGCCTTCAGGAGCGTTTTGAAGACCAGGAGCAACGCCTGGCCAGCCTGCAGCGCTTCTTCGTCAATTCCAGTGATGTGTCCCGCGCCGAGTTCGATGGTTTCGCCAAGCCTTTGCTTCTGCGCGCCCGCGCCTATGCCTGGGCGCCACGTATATTTCGCGAACAGCGCAACGCTTTTGAACAAGAAATCTCGCGTCAGCGTGGTACACCTTTCGTCATTCGAGAGCTGAACGCGTCGGGTGAGCTGGCGCCTGCGCCTGAGCGCGACGAGTATGTGCCGGTGTTGTACAGCCAGACGCAAAGCTTGCTGGGGTCGCCCCTGGGATTTGATCTGTTGGCCCAGCCGCTGCGCCGTTCGGTGCTTGAACGGGTGCAAAAAAGCGGCCGGCCTGCGGTGTCCCAACCCATGCAACTGGTGGGTGTGGAGCCGGCTTATGCCGCCGGCGTTTTGCTGGTGGCGCCGGTGAGCAAACCTGCCGACACCGAGCCCCATGGTTATGTGATGGCAGTGATCAGCATGCGCCAATTGGTCGCCGATGGTTTGCCCAAGCCCAACCGCGACAACCTGGTGATGCAAATCGTCGACACCTCCGACACGCAACAGCGTGTGCTGTACGCGTCCAGCAACGCGGTAGGCGACAGCAACCTTATCGCCACGCGCCGGCTCACCCTCGGCGACCATGTGTATGCCTTGAGCATTCGCGCCAGCCAGATGTTCGACCAGGCCAATCACTCGTCGATGCACACCATCCTGGCCATGGGCGTGCTCCTCAGCCTGCTGCTCAGTGCGTTGCTGTATGTGTTGGTCAGCCAGCGCCAGCGCGCGCTCAAACTGGTGGAGCAACGCACGCAGCAGTTGCACTTGCGTGAGCAGGAGCTTCGCGCGGCCCACGGGCAATTGCGCAGTGTGCTGAACGCCGCCACCCATGTTGCGATCATTGCCACTGATTTGCGGGGTGTGATCAACACCTTCAATGCCGGTGCCGAGAAAATGCTCGGGTTCAAGTCCGAGGCGGTGGTGGGGCGGCTGACCCTGGAAAGCCTGCACCTGGGCCTAGAACTCGAAGCGCGCGCGGCCAGTTTGAGCGTGACCTTGGGCAAACGTATTCCGCCGAGCCAGGCGATGTTGGTGGAAAGCCCGGACAATCTGCACGAGGCGCGCGAGTGGACATTACTGCGCGAGGATGGCAGCTACCTGACGGTGAATATGCTCACCACCGTGTTGCTGGACGACTATGGCCTGTGGATCGGGCACTTGGCTATTTACCTGGATGTGACCGAACAAAAACGCGCCTACGAGGCGTTGGCCGCGCGCGACCGCCTACTGAAAAAACTCAGTGCCCACGTGCCTGGCGGGATCTTTCAGTTCACCCTCGAACCCCAGGGCAAAGGGCGTTTCATCTATGCCAGCGATGGTATGCGCGATATTTATGAGATCGATACGGGCGTATTGCAGCAAGACGCGGACACCGTGTTCGAACGCATTCATCCGCAGGACGTGGAGCGGGTGCGCCAGTCTATCCGGCTGTCGGCGTTGCAGTTGAGCCATTGGCGCGAAGAGTATCGGGTGGTGTTGCCGCAACGCGGCCTGCGCTGGATACGCGGTGAAGCCACGCCGGAGGAGTTAACCGGCGGTGGCACGTTGTGGCATGGCTACGTGTCGGATATCTCCGATCTGAAGCGTGTCGAGGAGGAGTTGCGCGCGCTGTCGATTACCGACTCGCTGACGGGCATTCATAACCGCCGTTATTTTCAGGATCGGCTCAAGGCCGAAATGCTCAGGCTCAACCGAACCACGGGCACGCTGTCGTTGATCATGCTCGATATTGATCACTTCAAGCGCATCAATGACCAGTACGGGCACGCCGTGGGCGATGGCGTGTTGCAGGAGGTGTGTAAGCGCATCGGCCAGCGCCTGCGGCGCACGGATGTGTTCTGCCGCTTGGGGGGCGAAGAGTTCGTGGTGCTGTGCCCGCATACCGATGCCCAGCAGGCTTACAGCCTGGCGATGGAGTTGTGGCAGTCGCTGCGCACCGAACCGATGGAGGTGGTGGGCGTTGTGACCGCCAGCTTCGGTGTGGCCAGCTGGCGCATTAATGAAGGGATTGACGGGCTGTTGCTGCGCGCCGACTCGGCGGTGTATGTGGCCAAGCAGGCGGGCCGCGACCGGGTGGAAGCGGAGCGCTTACGTGCCTGATCGTTCCCGCGCTCTGCGTGGGAACGCCTCTTGTGACGCTCTGCGTCACGCTTTGGGACGCAGAGCGTCCCAGGCTGCGTTCCCACGCGGAGCATGGGAACGATCAGTTAACGATCAGTTACAAGACGGGCGCCGCGGCTGTCAGCTTCGGCTGGCGATACAGGTCCAGCAGCACCTGATCGAGCACCGACGACGCGCCCCATGGCTTCGAATCGTTGAGGATCGCCACCACTACCCAGGTGTTGCCGTTGTTGTCGCGGCTGAACCCGGCAATGGCGCGCACGGTGTTCAAGGTGCCGGTCTTGACGTGAGCCTCGCCGCGCAGGGCCGTGGTTTTCAGGCGCTTGCGCATGGTGCCGTCAGTGCCGGCAATCGGCAGCGAACTGATGTATTCCGCCGCATACGGGCCTTTCCACGCGGCTTGCAGCATGGCCGCCATCTCGCGGGCGCTGACACGTTCGGCGCGGGACAGGCCGGAGCCGTTTTCCATCACCAGGTGCGGCGCGGTGATGCCTTTTTTCGCCAGCCACTGGCGTACCACGCGTTGCGCAGCCTTGGCATCGTCGCCATCGGCGTCGTTACGGAACTGCGCGCCCAGGCTCAGGAACAACTGCTGGGCCATGGTGTTGTTACTGTATTTGTTGATGTCGCGGATGATCTCGGCCAGGTCCGGCGAGAATGCACGGGCCAGCACTTTAGCGTCCTTGGGCACTGGCGCCTGGATATCACGGCCCTGGATGGTGCCACCCAACTCCTGCCAGATCGCGCGCACGGCGCCGGCGGTGTAGGTGGCGTGGTCGAGCAGCGACAGGTAGGTCTGCGAGCTGCACCCATCACCCAACTGGCCACTGACGGTCACGGTGACGCTGCCATCGGCGGCGGTGACCGGGCTGTAGCGCACATCGCCGGTGCACTGTTTGGCGTTGGAGACTTTGACCTGGTTGTCGATGCGGATGCTCGCAATCGGCGGCTCGACCGAAACGATCACTCGGCCAGCGTCATTGCGGGTGACAAAACGCAGAGCCTTGAGGTTGACCAGCAGGGCGTCGGGCTTGACCAGGAACGGTTTGTTCTCGTCGTTACCGTCGTCATTGAATTCAGGCAATTGCGGCTGGTTGAAGAAGCTGCGGTCCAGCACCAGATCGCCGGTAACTTGCTGCACGCCATTGGCGCGCAGGTCGCGCATCAACAGCCAGAGTTTTTCCATGTTCAGCTTGGGGTCACCGCCACCCTTGAGGTAAAGGTTGCCGCGCAACACGCCACCGCTGAGGGGGCCGTCGGTGTAGAACTCGGTCTTCCACTGGTGGTTGGGGCCGAGCATTTCCAGGGCCGCGTAGGTGGTGACCAGCTTCATGGTAGACGCCGGGTTTACCGAGACATCCGCGTTGAATACGGTCGGCGTGCCGGGCCCGGTCAGCGGCAGCATCACCAGGGACAGCGAAGTATTGGGTATTTTGGCTTTCTGCAGCGCCTGCTGAACATTCGGCGGCAGGGTGTTGTTGATCGGGGCGGCGTTGACGGAAAAGGCCAGTGGTAGAAGAAACCCGGCAAGTAACACTGAACGAAAAGAATTGATCATAAGAAGTAGAACCCTACTGCTGAGAAGGGTGAAAAAGGCGAGGGGTATGGAAGAAAATCCCTCATTGGTCACGAAAGTGTCGGCATTATGCCCCAAGGTGCATCCAGTTGTAGCTGAACCATAGCCGGTATTACGGGTTTTTTTGCAGACCAACGGCCGTCCGTCCCAGAGAGTCGGGCAAAGGTCGCCCTAAACTGCTAAAGTGCCGGCCGTTATTACTTAAGAGGATTGTTTCAATGGCGACTAACCGTTCCCGGCGTCTGCGCAAAAAACTGTGCGTTGATGAATTTCAAGAGCTGGGTTTCGAGCTGAACCTGGACTTCAAAGAAGACCTGAGTGAAGAAGCTACCGATGCTTTCCTCGAAGCATTCATCAAAGAAGCCATGGAAGCCAACGGTCTGGGCTATGTCGGCGGCGATGACTTCGGTCTGGTTTGCCTGCAGAAGCGTGGCTCGGTCAATGAAGAGCAACGTGCAGCTGTTGAAAGCTGGCTCAAAGGCCGCAGCGAACTGAAAAGCGCTGAAGTCAGCCCACTGCTGGACGTGTGGTATCCGGAAAAGCCGATCAACGCGGCTAAGTGATACTGAAAAAAACGGCGACCCTCGGGTCGCCGTTTTTTTATGCCTTGCGCCAGTTCAGAATCAGCAGCGTCAGCACCCCCGCCACAATCCCCCAGAACGCCGAGCCGATGGAAAACAGCGTCAAGCCAGACGCGGTGACCATAAAGGTGATCAGCGCCGCTTCCCGCTCCTTGGGCTCATTCATGGCGATACTCAAGCCATTGATGATCGAGCCAAACAACGCCAGCGCTGCAATCGACAGCACCAGTTCTTTTGGCAAGGCTGCGAACAAGGCTGCCAATGTGGCGCCAAATACCCCGGCAATCCCGTAGAACACCCCGCACCAGACGGCCGCGGTGTAGCGCTTGTTACGGTCTTCATGGGCGTGTGGCCCGGTGCAGATCGCCGCGCTGATGGCCGCCAGGTTGATGCCGTGGGAGCCAAACGGCGCCAGCACCAGCGAGGCCAGGCCAGTGGCGGTAATCAACGGCGAGGCGGGTACGGTGTAGCCGTCGGCGCGCAGCACGGCGACGCCGGGCATGTTTTGCGAGGTCATGGCCACTACGAACAGCGGGATGCCGATGCTGATGGTCGCCGCGAGCGAGAACTGCGGCGTGGTCCACACCGGTGTGGCCACTTCCAGGTGAAAACCGCTGAAGTCCAGCAAGCCCATCAGCCCCGACAACAGGGTGCCGATCACCAATGCAGCCAGCACGGCATAACGCGGCGACAGGCGCTTGATGATCAGGTAGGTGAAAAACATCCCCAGCACCAGCCCGGTGCGATGTTGCGCGGCGACGAAAATCTCGCTGCCGATCTTGAACAGAATCCCCGCCAGCAGCGCTGCCGCCAACGAGGCGGGAATGCGCTTGACCAGTTTTTCAAAGCTGCCGGTCAGCCCGCAGAGCGTGACCAGCACGGCGCAGGTGATATACGCGCCGATAGCCTCGCCGTAACTCACACCGCCCAGGCTGGTGATCAGCAGCGCGGCGCCGGGCGTGGACCAGGCAATGGTGATCGGCGTGCGATAGCGTAACGACAGGCCAATGCTGCACACCGCCATGCCGATGGAGATCGCCCAGATCCACGAAGAAATCTGCGCCGTGGTCAAACCGGCGGCCTGACCGGCCTGGAACATCAATACCAGCGAGCTGGTGTAGCCGGTCATCATGGCGATGAAGCCGGCGACGACGGCCGACGCAGAAGTGTCGGCCAATGGGCGCAAGGGCGCTTGAGTGGCGTCGGTCATGGAGAGGTGTTCCTTTTACCTGGGAAAAAGCGAATTCAAGCCTAAACTCAAACGTAACCACTCATTGCAATACAGCCGCCGCCGCAAATAGCCGTACAGTGTGTTGGCGCACTGGGTTGTGTACAATGTGCCCTGTTTTTAGGTGATACTTGCCAGCGACACGCTGTTGACGTATTACCGTTAATTCGCCGCCGTTCTCTAAACCCGAGTGCCCATGAACGAACAGTTGCAACCTCTCAAGAAACAACCGCGAGCCGGCAAGGCTGGTCGCAGCGGAACCCAGGACGATATTGTCTATGCGCATATCTTCGAGGCCATCCTCGAACAACGCCTGGCGCCCGGAACCAAATTGAGTGAAGAAGCACTGGGCGAAATCTTCGGCGTCAGCCGCACCATCATCCGTCGCGCGCTGTCGCGCCTGGCCCATGAAGGCGTGGTGCTGCTGCGGCCCAATCGTGGTGCGGTGGTGGCAAGCCCGAGTGTAGAAGAAGCGCGCCAGGTATTCCTTGCCCGGCGGCTGGTGGAGCGAGCGATCACTGAGCTTGCGGTGCAGCACGCCACCGCCGAGCAATTGGCCGAACTGCGCCAGATGGTCAACGACGAGCGCGACAGTTTCTCACGCGGCGATCGTGGTGCCGGTATCCGTCTTTCCGGCGAGTTCCACTTGAAGCTTGCCGAAGCGGCGAAGAATGCGCCGCTGATCAGCTTCCAGCGCAGCCTGGTGTCACAAACCTCGTTGATCATCGCCCAGTACGAAAGCGGCAACCGCTCGCACTGTTCCTATGATGAGCACACCCAACTGATCGATGCGATCGAAGCCCGCGATGCGGCACTGGCAGTGAATTTGATGATGCACCACATGGATCACATCGACAGCAAGCTCAACCTCGACGAAGAAAGTGCGTCGGATGATTTGCACGCGGTGTTCTCGCATTTGTTGCAGACCAAGAAGCCAGGGCGTTCTTCGGTCAAACTGTAATTTTCCAGGTTCGCCTGGGACTAAAAATGTGGGAGCGGGCTTGCTCGCGAATACGGAGTGTCAGTCACCAGATGTAGTGACTGATCCACCGTATTCGAGAGCAAGCCCGCTCCCACATTGATTTTTGCTGGCTGTGAAATTAGCGCTGGTGCACCAACTGACCCGCTGCATATGTTTGCAACACCGTCCGGTCATCCCCCAGCGTCATCAACACAAACAACGTCTCGGCAATGTTATTGGCCTGCTTCAAGCGATAGCTGAGCAGCGGCGTTGCGTTGTAGTCCAGCACCAGGAAGTCCGCATCCGTGCCCGGTTGCAACGTGCCGATCCTGTCTTCCAGGCGCAGCGCCCGCGCACCGCCCAAGGTGGCCAGGTACAGCGACTTGAACGGGCTCAAGCGCGCGCCCTGCAGTTGCATGACCTTGTAGGCTTCATTCAGGGTTTGCAGCAGCGAGAAGCTGGTGCCACCGCCCACGTCAGTGCCCAAGCCGACATTCAACTTGTGCTTCTCGGCCATCGGCAAGTTGAACAAGCCACTGCCAAGGAAGAGGTTCGAGGTAGGGCAGAACGCCACGGCCGAGCCCGTTTCGGCCAGCCGTGCGCACTCGTCATCACACAGGTGTACGCCGTGGGCAAACACCGAGCGCTCGCCCAGCAGCTTGTAATGGTCGTACACGTCCAGGTAGCCGTTGCGCTCCGGGAACAGCTCTTTTACCCACTCGACTTCCTGCTTGTTCTCACTGATGTGCGTCTGCATGTACAGGTCCGGATATTCGCCCAGCAGTTGCCCGGCCAGCGCCAGTTGCTCCGGGGTGCTGGTCGGCGCAAAACGTGGCGTGACGGCATAGTGCAAGCGGCCCTTGCCGTGCCAGCGTTCGATCAGCGCCTTGCTCTCCTGGTAGCCGGATTCGGCGGTGTCGGTCAGGTAGTCCGGCGCATTACGGTCCATCATCACCTTGCCGGCGATCATGCGCAGGTCGAGTTTCTCGGCCGCTTCAAAGAACGCGTTCACTGACTGCGGGTGCACGCTGCCGAACACCAATGCGGTGGTGGTGCCGTTGCGCAGCAACTCCTTGATGAAGATGTCCGCGACTTCTTCGGCGTGGGCCTTGTCGGCGAACTGGCTTTCACACGGGAAGGTGTAGGTGTTGAGCCAGTCCAGCAACTGCTCGCCATAGGCACCGACCATGCCGGTTTGCGGCAGGTGGATATGGGTGTCGATCAAGCCAGGCGTAATCAGCGCATCCTGATAATGGCTCACGTCGATGTCGGCGGGCAGGGTCGGCAGCAAATCGCTGGCGTGGCCCAGGGCGCTGATCTGGCCGTTATCGATGACCAACAGGCCGTCTTCGAAGTACTCATAAGAGGCTTCGATCCCCACTTCGGCGGGGTCGGCGATGCTGTGCAAAATGGCGGCACGGTAGGCTTTGCGAGTCAAAGGCATGGTGATCTCAATGGTTTAGATAGCTTGGCTGCGGCGCGAAACCGGCAGCAGTTTGGCAATAGGTTCGGCGCTCGCACTGTGCTGGCCGAAATTCGCGTTATAGGTGGCGATGATTTCGCCGGCGATGGAGATGGCGATCTCCACCGGCAGTTTGCCCTTCACCTCGGTGAGGCCCATGGGGCAGCGCATGCGTTGCAGTTGCGCGGTGTCGAAGCCGCGATCACGCAGACGGTGTTCGAACTTGACCCGCTTGGTCTTTGAGCCAATCAGGCCGAAATAGGCAAAGTCATTGCGCTTGAGCAACGCGGCAGTCAGTTCCAGGTCCAGCGCATGATTGTGGGTCATCACGATGCAGTAGCTGCCCACCGGCAGGTCGGCAATTTCGTCGACCGGCTCTTCGCTGACGATTTTACGCACGCCCTGAGGGATGTGTTCCGGAAACTCCTGATCACGCGAATCAATCCAGCGCACCCGGCACGGTAGGCTTGCCAACAACGGCACCAGCGCGCGGCCGACATGGCCGGCGCCAAATACCGCGATCTGCGCCTGCACCTGGCCCATGGGTTCGAACAGCAACACCGTCACGCCGCCGCAGCACTGGCCCAGGCTGGCGCCGAGGCTGAAGCGCTCCAGGTGCGTATTTTGCTGGCCGCGCACCAGCATGTCGCGGGCAATCTGCATGGCCTTGTATTCCAGGTGCCCGCCGCCGATGGTGTCGAAGGTGTGAGCGGCGCTGATCACCATTTTTGAGCCAGCATTGCGCGGCGTGGAGCCGAGCTCTTCGATGATGGTCACCAGCACGCAGGGTTCACCCTGGTTCTGCAGGTCGGCGAGGGCGCTGATCCAGTTGTTCATAGTCACCTCCAGTCAGATCGTTCCCACGCTCCGCGTGGGAATGCATACCGTGACGCTCTGCGTCACAAGAGCGGACGCAGAGCGTCCAGGGCGGCATCCCCACGCAGAGCGTGGGAACGATCAAGCCAGTTCAGTCTCAACAGCTTTTGCAGTGCTCAACTGCCGCATCTGCTCACAGCCCCACAACACCCGCTCCGGCGTCGCCGGTGCATCAATTCTCGGTTGATGGCGATAGTCACCCAGGCTCGCCACGGCATCCTTGATCGCACACCACGAAGCGATCCCGAGCATGAACGGCGGCTCGCCCACGGCCTTGGAATGGAACACCGTGTCTTCCGGGTTCTTGCGGTTTTCCACCAGTTTCACGCGCAAATCCAGTGGCATGTCCGCCACGGCCGGGATCTTGTAACTGGCCGGGCCGTTGGTCATCAGCTTGCCCTTGTTGTTCCATACCAGCTCTTCCATGGTCAGCCAGCCCATGCCCTGGATAAAGCCGCCTTCGACCTGGCCGATGTCGATGGCCGGGTTCAGCGAGGCGCCCACATCGTGAAGGATGTCGGTGCGCAGCATCTTGTATTCGCCGGTCAGGGTGTCGACGATCACCTCGCAGCAGGCCGCGCCGAACGCGAAGTAGTAGAACGGCCGACCCCGCGCCTGGCTGCGGTCGTAAAAGATTTTCGGGGTCTTGTAAAAGCCGGTGCTCGACAGTGAAACCTGGGCGAAATACGCCTGCTGTATCAGCGCCTCAAACGTCAGGATCTGATCGCGCACGCGCACGTGGCCATTGTGGAATTCCACGTCCGCTTCACTCACGTCGTACTTGCGCGCGGCAAATTCCACCAGGCGTTGCTTGATGGTTTCGGCAGCGTTCTGCGCGGCCTTGCCGTTCAAGTCGGCACCGCTGGAGGCGGCGGTCGGTGAGGTGTTGGGCACCTTGTCGGTGTTGGTGGCAGTGATCTGAACGCGGTCGATCTCGACCTGGAATATTTCAGCCACCACCTGCGCGACCTTGATGTTCAAGCCCTGGCCCATCTCGGTGCCGCCGTGGTTCAGGTGGATGCTGCCGTCGGTGTAAATGTGGATCAGGGCACCGGCCTGGTTCAGAAAGCTTGCCGTGAACGAAATACCGAATTTCACCGGCGTCAGCGCCAGGCCTTTTTTCAGTATCGGGCTGTGGGCGTTGTACAGGCGGACCGCCTCGCGGCGCTCGGCGTATTGGCTGCTGGCCTCAAGCTCGGCGGTCATTTCTTCGAGCATGTTGTGCTCGACAGTCTGGTAGTAGTGGGTGACGTTGCGTTCGGTCTTGCCGTAGTAATTGACCTTGCGCACCGCCAACGGGTCCAGTGCCAAATGGCGCGCGATCGCATCCATGACTTCTTCGATGGCGACCATGCCTTGCGGGCCGCCAAAGCCGCGATACGCGGTGTTGGACGCGGTGTTGGTCTTGCAGCGATGGCCGTTGACCGTGGCGTCGCCCAGGTAATACGAGTTGTCGGAGTGGAACATGGCGCGGTCGACAATCGAGTTGGACAGGTCCGGCGAACAGCCGCAGTTACCTGCCAGGTCCAGATTGATGCCGTGCAGGCGGCCGTTGTCGTCAAAGCCCACGTCGTATTCGATATAGAACGGGTGGCGCTTGCCGGTCATCAGCATGTCCTCCACACGCGGCAGGCGCATCTTGGTCGGCTGGCCGGTCAGGCGCGCGACCACCGCGCACAAGCACGCGGGGCTTGCGGCCTGGGTTTCCTTGCCGCCAAAGCCACCGCCCATGCGGCGCATGTCCACGACGATTTTGTTCATCGACACGTCGAGCACTTCGGCCACCAGCTTTTGCACTTCGGTGGGGTTTTGCGTGGAGCAGTAGACGATCATGCCGCCGTCTTCGGTGGGCATTACCGAGGAAATCTGGGTTTCCAGGTAGAAGTGTTCCTGGCCGCCGATATGCAGGGTGCCCTGGATACGGTTTTTCGCGGTGGCCAGCGCACCGGCGGAATCACCGCGCTGGTGGGTGTGGCTGTCGAGTACAAAGTGTTTGTTGCGAAAGGCCTCCACCACATCCAGCACCGGTTCCAGGTCTTCGTATTCGATCACCGCCGCCATGGCCGCTTTGCGTGCGGTTTCCAGGTCGCGGGCGGCAACGGCCAACACCACTTGGCCGACAAACTGCACGGTGTCGATGGCCAGCAACGGGTCGCCGGGCATCAGCGGGCCGATGTCTTTAAGGCCCGGCACATCTTCGTGGGTGATGGCGATGCGCACGCCGTCAAAGGCGTAGCAGGGCGCGGTGTCGATGCTGATGATGCGCGCATGGGCGCGGTCGGACATGCGCGCATACAGGTGCAACTGGTTAGGAAACTCCAGGCGATCATCGATGTACTGTGCTTCACCGCTGACATGCTTGGCGGCGCTGTCATGCTTGACGCTGCGGCCGACCCCGGAGGTCAGGTCCTGGGCAAACAGCTCGGCGAGTTCGGCCTGGGTTTTAACGACGGCGTGATGGTTAGACATAAGCGGTCACCCGAGTCTCGATGTGCGGTGTTTGCAGTTCGATGAAGTATTTGCGCAGCAGGTTCTGCGCGCTGAGCAGGCGGTATTCCTTGCTGGCGCGGAAGTCTGACAGCGGGGTGAAATCCTGGGCGAGGGCGGCACAGGCTTTCTCCACCGTGGCGGCGTTCCAGGTGGCACCGACCAGTACGGTTTCGCAGCTTTTCGCGCGTTTGGGCGTGGCAGCCATGCCGCCAAATGCCACGCGGGCGTCGCTGATCACACCGTTGTCGAGCTTCAGGTTGAAGGCCGCGCAGACGGCGGAAATATCATCGTCCAGGCGCTTGGACACCTTGTAGGCGCGGAACAGCGTGTGGCCCTTGGGCACGATGATCTTCTCGATAAACTCACTGTCCTGGCGCGCAGTGACGCGGTAGTCGATGAAGTAATCCTCCAGCGCCAGGGTGCGACGGGTGTCGCCCTTGCACAGCACGATCTGCGCGCCGAGCGCGATCAGCAGTGGTGGCGAATCGCCGATGGGCGAGGCATTGCCGATATTGCCGCCCAGCGTGCCCTGGTTGCGGATCTGCAGCGAAGCGAAGCGGTGCAACAAGTCGCCGAAGTCCGGGTACTCGTGGTGCAGCGCGCTGTAGCAATCGGACAGCGGCGTGGCCGCACCGATTTCCAGGCGGTCGTCGAACGACTCGATGCGCTTCATCTCTTCAATGTTGCCGACGTAGATCATTACTGGCAGCACGCGGTGAAACTGCGTGACTTCCAGCGCCAGGTCAGTGCCACCGGCCAACAGCCGCGCCTGCGGGTAGGCGTCGTAGAGGTCGGCCAGGTCGGCCACGGTGAGCGGCACCAGGCAGCGTTTGTCGCCGCTGTTGAGTTCACCGGTTTGCGTGGGCGCGATGGCTTTGAGACGGGCGATGGTGTCGGCCTGGCGGCTGTCGAACTGATCCACCGGCTTGTTGCAGCAGGCCTGTTCGGCAGCCGCCAGAATTGGTCGATAACCGGTGCAACGGCACAGGTTGCCGGCCAGCGCTTCATGGGCTTTTTGGCTGTCGGGAGCGTCGCTGTTCTTTTGCAGGGCAAATAGCGACATCACAAAGCCTGGGGTGCAAAAGCCGCATTGCGAGCCGTGGCACTCGACCATGGCTTGCTGCACGCTGTGCAGTTGGCCTTGATGCTTGAGGTCTTCGACGCTGATCAGCTGTTTGCCGTGCAATGACGACACAAAGGTCAGGCAGGAATTGAGGCTGCGATAGCGAATCTGCTCCGCGCCTTGATCATCGGTGTGCAATTCGCCGACGACCACGGTGCATGCACCGCAATCGCCGCTGGCGCAGCCTTCCTTGGTACCGGATTTGCCCAAATGCTCGCGCAAATAGTTGAGCACGGTCAGGTTGGGGTCCAGGGCGTGCTCGCTACGGAGTTCCTGGTTAAGTAAAAACTGGATCACGGAAGGCCTCGCAGACTCATTATTGTTGTTAACCGCTTTGCGCCGAATCTAGTCATGTCTGACTTTTCGGTCAACGATTTTCTGACCGGAAGGTCAAGAAATTACGATCACAACCCTTTCAATTATGGTTCACGCTTCTGGAACCGGTGTTTTTGCTGGCTTTTGGCTTTTCAGCGTTGCTTATTTCATGCCAAATTCGCGCCTGTGGGCGTAGCGCCATCAGCCAGCCAATGCGCTACACTGCCGCGCTTGTACCGATAGAAGATTTTGAAGGGAAAACATGACGTTCAAGGCGCCGGACAGTCTCGCCGAGCAAATTGCTCACCACCTCGCCGAACGTATCATTCGCGGCGATCTCAAGCCTGGGGAGCGGATCCAGGAACAGAAAGTCACGCTGGCACTCAATGTCAGCCGTGGCTCCGTGCGTGAAGCTTTGCTGATCCTCGAGCGCCGCCACCTGATCGCGATCCTGCCGCGCCGTGGCGCCCACGTCACCGAACTCACCGCGCACAAGGTGCAGAGCCTGTGCACGCTGATGGGCGAGTTGTACATATTGCTCGGCAATTCGGTGGCCGAGGGCTGGAAGGTCCAGGCCGATATGGCGCCGTTCCTGCAGATCCAGCAACGCCTGATGACCAGTTTCGAACGTGAGGACGTGCGTGCCTTCGTCGAAGAAAGCTTCAGTGTGATGCGCGCCGCGTACCCCTTCGCCAACAACCCGTACTTGCAGGAAACCGTCGAAAACCTGCAGCCGGCGATGAACCGCGCCTATTACCTGGCCCTGGACCAGCGCAAGGCGGAGATGAGTGAGTACCTGACGCTGTTCGAGCAACTGCTCGCGGCGGTGCTCGCCCGTGACCTGCCGCAGATCCGCCAAGTGCTGTCTGCCTACTGCGAGCGCAGCAGCTCGCTGGTCATCGCTGCGTTGGCGGACGCCTAAAGGTGCGGCTCAAGTGCATCAAACTGGCGGGGTTCAAATCCTTCGTCGACCCGACCACGGTGAACTTCCCCAGTAACATGGCGGCGGTGGTCGGGCCCAATGGTTGCGGCAAGTCGAACATCATCGACGCCGTACGTTGGGTGATGGGCGAGAGCTCGGCAAAAAACCTGCGTGGCGAGTCGATGACCGACGTCATCTTCAACGGCTCCACCAGCCGTAAGCCGGTGAGCCAGGCCAGCATCGAACTGGTGTTCGATAACTCCGACGGCACCTTGATCGGCGAATACGCGGCCTACGCGGAAATCTCGATTCGCCGCAAAGTGACGCGCGACAGCCAGAACAGTTACTTCCTCAACGGCACCAAATGCCGTCGACGCGATATCACCGATATTTTCCTCGGCACCGGCTTAGGCCCGCGCAGCTATTCGATCATCGAGCAGGGCATGATCTCCAAGCTGATCGAAGCCAAGCCCGAAGACCTGCGCAACTTTATCGAAGAAGCCGCCGGCATCTCCAAGTACAAGGAGCGCCGCCGCGAGACCGAAAACCGTATCCGCCGTACCCACGAAAACCTTGCCCGCCTCACCGACCTGCGTGAAGAACTGGAGCGTCAACTTGAGCGCCTGCATCGCCAGGCCCAGGCGGCCGAGAAGTACCAGGAATACAAGGGCGAGGAGCGCCAGCTCAAGGCGCAGCTCTCGGCCCTGCGCTGGCAGGCGCTGAATGATCAGGTCGGCCAGCGCGAAGCGATCATCGGCACCCAGGAAATCAGCTTTGAAGCGCTGGTGGCCGAACAGCGTAATGCCGACGCCAGCATCGAGCGTCTGCGTGATGGCCACCATGACCTGTCCGAGCGCTTCAATCTGGTGCAGGGGCGTTTCTACTCGGTGGGCGGCGATATTGCCCGGGTCGAGCAGAGCATCCAGCACGGCCAGCAGCGCCTGCGCCAGTTGCAGGATGACTTGAAGGAAGCCGAACGCGCGCGTCTGGAGACCGAGTCGCACTTGGGCCATGACCGCACCTTGCTGCTGACGCTGGGCGAAGAACTGGACATGCTCACGCCCGAGCAGGAAATCACCAGCGCCGCCGCCGAAGAGGCCGCCGCCGCCCTCGAAGAATCCGAAACCACCATGCACGGCTGGCAGGAGCAGTGGGACACGTTCAACCTGAAATCCGCCGAGCCGCGCCGCCAGGCTGAGGTGCAGCAATCGCGCATCCAGCAACTGGAAACCAGCATGGAGCGCCTGGCTGAACGCCAGCGCCGCATGCAGGAGGAGCGCGCGTTGCTCGCCGCCGACCCGGAAGACGCGGCGATCATGGCGTTGAGCGAGCAACTGGCCGAAAGCGAAATGACCCTGGAGGAGCTGGAGGCCAGCGAAGAACAACAAGTGGAGCGCCTGGAGCAATTGCGTCAGCAACTGCAACAGGCGACCCAGGCCCAGCAGCAGGCCCAGGGCGATTTGCAGCGGCTCAACGGGCGCCTGGCGTCGCTTGAAGCCTTGCAGCAAGCCGCGCTGGACCCAGGCACCGGCACCGCCGAATGGCTGCGCGACCAGCACCTGGCCGAGCGCCCGCGCCTGGCCGAAGGCTTAAAAGTTGAAGCGGGTTGGGAGCTGGCGGTCGAGACCGTGTTGGGCGCCGACCTGCAAGCCGTACTGGTGGATGATTTTGGCGGTTTCGACCTGGCCGGTTTTGCCCAGGGCGATTTGCGTTTGCTCAGCCCAGCCGCCGATGGCACGCGAGTGCCGGGCAGTTTGCTCGACAAGGTGGAGGCGGCGATTGATCTGTCGCCATGGCTGGGCCAGGTCAAACCGGTTGAATCATTGGAGCAGGCCCTGGCCCAGCGCGGCCAATTGGGCGCCGGCGAAAGCCTGATCAGCCGAGACGGTTATTGGGTGGGCCGGCACTTCCTGCGTGTGCGTCGTGCCAGTGAGGCCGAGAGTGGCGTATTGGCCCGAGGCCAGGAAATCGTCAACCTGAGCGCCGAACGCGAAGAGCGCGAGGCCACCCTCGAAAGCCTCGAAACCGAACTGCAAACCTTGCGTGCCACTCAGCGCCAGCAAGAGACCGGCCGTGAACACCTGCGCCGCCTGTTGCAGGACGAAGCGCGCCAGCAAGGCGAATTGAAAGCCCAGCTGTCGGCGAGCAAGGCCAAGGCCGAGCAACTGACCTTGCGCCGTACCCGCCTCGACGAAGAAGTGGCCGAGATGGGCGAGCAGCGCGCCCTCGAACACGAACAGATCGGCGAAGCGCGCCTGCACTTGCAGGAAGCCCTCGACAGCATGGCGCTGGACACCGAGCAGCGCGAACTGCTGCTGGCCCAGCGCGACAGCCTGCGCGAACGCCTCGACCGTGTGCGCCAGGAAGCGCGCCAGCACAAGGACCACGCCCACCAATTGGCCGTGCGCCTGGGCTCGTTGCAGGCCCAACACACCTCCACGCGCCAAGCCCTTGAGCGTTTGGAGATGCAGTCCGAACGCCTCACTGAAAAGCGCGAGCAACTGAGCCTCAACCTGGAGGAGGGCGAAGCGCCATTGGAAGAATTGCGCCTCAAACTCGAAGAGTTGCTCGACAAGCGCATGACCGTCGACGAAGAGCTCAAGACCGCGCAGATCGCCCTCGAAGACGCCGACCGCGAACTGCGCGACGCCGAGAAGCGCCGGACCCAGGCCGAACAACAATCCCAGCTGATTCGCGGCCAACTCGAACAGCAACGCATGGAATGGCAAGCCCTGACCGTGCGCCGCAAGACCCTGCAAGATCAGTTGCTCGAAGACGGCTACGACCTGCACGGCGTGCTCACTACCTTGACCGCCCAGGCCAACGAAAAAGACGCCGAAGAAGAACTTGACCGCATCGCCGCGCGTATCCAGCGCCTGGGCGCGATCAACTTGGCGGCCATCGACGAATACCAGCAACAGTCCGAGCGTAAACGTTATCTGGATGCTCAAGACGCGGACCTGGTGGAAGCGTTGGACACTCTGGAGAACGTGATTCGCAAGATCGACAAGGAAACCCGTAATCGCTTCAAAGATACCTTTGATCAGATTAATGGCGGTTTACAGGCGTTATTCCCGAAAGTTTTCGGTGGAGGCAGCGCCTACCTGGAACTGACGGGCGAAGATCTACTCGATACAGGGGTGACGATCATGGCGCGGCCGCCGGGCAAGAAGAACAGCACCATCCATTTGTTGTCCGGTGGCGAAAAGGCCCTGACCGCATTGGCCCTGGTATTTGCGATCTTCAAGTTGAACCCCGCGCCGTTTTGCATGCTCGACGAAGTTGACGCGCCGCTGGATGACGCTAACGTTGGACGCTACGCTCGGTTGGTTAAAGAGATGTCCCAGACCGTGCAGTTCATCTATATCACCCACAACAAAATCGCCATGGAAATGGCTGATCAGTTGATGGGCGTGACGATGCATGAGCCGGGTTGTTCGCGGTTGGTGGCGGTGGATGTCGAAGAAGCGATGGCGATGGTTGAATCCTGAGCCGGGCTTGGAAAGGATTTTGGTAGGGCGATGTAAGGCGATTTACCGGTCTGGCAAAAGTGGCAAATGGACATATTTGTTCAAGGCATTTTGACAGACGGTGTAAAGTTATCTTTGGTCGTGCTAGTTTAATGTCAAATTTTCGTATGCGTGGGCAAAACGTCAGTCAGAACATAGAGTTGGCGCCACGTTTTAAAGCGGTTTGGACGTTGCTAAACCCCTTATTTTTCAGCATTTTTTATTAGAGGCACGGGATTACATGGAAATCGGTCTGCGCGAGTGGCTGATCGTCATCGGCATTATTGTCATTGCCGGTATTCTTTTTGATGGCTGGCGCCGCATGCGCGGTGGCAAGGGCAAGCTCAAATTCCGTCTGGACCGCAACCTGTCCAACTTGCCCGACGACGACGGCAGCGCCGAGCTGCTGGGGCCGCCCCGTGTGCTGGACAACCATAAAGAACCGCAACTGGACGAGCATGACTTGCCGTCGATGAGTGCGCCGGTGCGTGAAGCCCGCGAGCCGTCGTCCAAGCGTGGCAAGCGCGCGAGTGCCGCCGTGGCCGAGCCACATCAGGGCGACCTGAACCTCGACGTGGATGAAGGCCCGAGCTTCAGCAGCCGCGACGACGATTTCCCGGATGAAAATATCGGCAAGGCATCCAGTGCGCCGCGCCAATCGGTCAACGACCAGCCAGCTGCCGAAGAAGTCTTGGTGATCAGCGTGATCTGCCGCGACGCCGCCGGCTTCAAAGGCCCGGCGCTGTTGCAGAACATCCTTGAAAGCGGCCTGCGTTTTGGCGAGATGGATATTTTCCACCGTCACGAAAGCATGGCCGGCAACGGCGAAGTGCTGTTCTCCATGGCCAACGCGGTCAAGCCGGGCACCTTCGACCTTGACGATATCGACCTGTTCAGCACCCCGGCGGTGAGCTTCTTCCTCGGTTTGCCAGGCCCGCGTCACCCGAAACAAGCGTTCGATGTGATGGTGGCTGCCGCGCGCAAACTGTCCCAGGAACTCAACGGCGAGCTCAAGGACGACCAGCGCAGCGTGCTCACTGCGCAGACCATCGAGCATTACCGTCAGCGCATCGTCGAGTTCGAGCGTCGCGCCCTGACACAGAAACGCTGAGGATTGGTCTTCAGCGTTGTCAGTAGAATAAGCGCACTAACATATTGAGCAGCTTCGGCTGCTCTTTTGCTTTATGAGAGAACACCCATGACCGCCGCCCACACCCGCATCCTCGAACTGCGCGCTGAACTGGATCAGCACAACTACCGTTACCACGTCCTCGATGAGCCAAGCATCCCGGACGCCGAGTACGACCGGTTATTCCATGAGTTAAAGGCGCTGGAAGCCGAGCACCCGGAGCTGGTGACGCGTGACTCACCGACGCAGCGGGTCGGCAGTGCGGCGCTCTCGGCGTTCACCCAGGTCAAGCACGAGATACCGATGCTCAGCCTGGGCAACGCGTTTGATGAAACCACCATGCTCGAATTTGATCGCCGGGTTACCGAAGGTCTTGACCTGCCGGTAGGCGATTTGTTTGGCGGCGGGGCAGCGGTGGAGTACAGCTGCGAGCCTAAATTGGACGGCCTGGCGGTCAGCCTGCTGTATCAGGATGGCGAGCTGGTACGCGGCGCTACGCGTGGCGATGGCACCACCGGCGAAGACATCAGCGTCAACGTGCGCACCGTGCGTAATATCCCGTTGAAACTGCACGGCAGTGGCTGGCCGGCGACCCTGGAAGTGCGCGGCGAAGTGTTCATGTCCAAGGCCGGCTTCGAGCGCCTCAATGCCTCGCAACTGGAAGTGGGCGGCAAGACTTTCGCCAACCCGCGTAACGCCGCCGCCGGCAGCCTGCGCCAGTTGGACTCGAAGATTACCGCCAGCCGTCCGCTGGAGTTCTGCTGCTATGGCGTGACCACTGACATCAGCGACACCCATATCGGCAACCTGCAGCAACTGCAGAAGTGGGGCATGCCGATCAGTCATGAGCTGAAGTTGGCCAAAGGGATTCAGGATTGCCTGGCGTATTACCGCGATATCGGCGAGCGGCGTAACAGCCTGCCGTATGAGATCGACGGCGTGGTGTTCAAGGTCAACAGCATTGCTTCCCAGAGGGAGTTGGGCTTCCGCGCCCGTGAACCACGCTGGGCCATTGCGCATAAATTCCCGGCCATGGAAGAGCTGACCGAACTGCTCGACGTGGAATTCCAGGTCGGCCGCACCGGCGCGGTAACGCCGGTGGCGCGCTTGAAGCCAGTCAAGGTCGCCGGTGTAACGGTGTCCAACGCCACCCTGCACAACATGGACGAAGTCGCGCGCCTGGGTGTGATGATCGGCGACACCGTGATCATTCGCCGCGCCGGAGATGTGATCCCGCAGGTCGTGTCGGTGGTGCTCGAACGCCGCCCGGAAAACGCCCGTGCCGTGCCGATCCCCGAAAGCTGCCCGGTGTGCGGCTCCCATGTGGAGCGCACGCAATTGGTCAAGCGCAGCAAGGGCAAGGAAACCGTCAGCGAAGGCGCGGTGTACCGCTGCGTCGGGCGCCTGGCCTGTGGCGCGCAGCTCAAGCAGGCGATTATCCATTTCGTCTCACGGCGTGCCATGGACATTGACGGCCTGGGCGACAAAACCATCGAGCAACTGGTGGATGAAAAACTTATCGGCTCGCCGGCTGACCTGTACAAACTCAAGTACGAGCAGATCATCGACCTGGAAGGCTTCGCCGATATTTCCAGCAAGAAGCTGATCACAGCCATCGAAAACAGCAAGACTCCGACCCTGGCGCGGTTTATCTACGCCTTGGGCATTCCGGATGTTGGCGAAGAGACCGCCAAGGTACTCGCGCGCTCGTTGGCTTCCCTGGAGCGCGTGCAGCAGGCCTTGCCCGAAGTGCTGACGTACTTGCCGGACGTGGGCCTGGAAGTCGCCCACGAGATTCACAGTTTCTTTGAAGACAGCCACAACCAGGACGTGATTGGTGCGCTGCTGTCGCCGGATGAGTGCGGCTTGCAGTTGCAGGATCAGGGCGAGCTCAGCGCCGAATTCGCCGCCAGCACTACCTTGGGCGGCTTGCTCGACAAGCTGCATGTGCCGTCCGTGGGCCCAGGGGCTGCGCAAAAGCTTGCCGACAAGTTTATAAGCCTCGAAGGCGTGATCAAGGCCGACTGGCTGGACATGCGCCAGGCGCTGCCCGAGAAGCAGGCCAAGGCGGTGCGCGAGTTTTTTGATAGCCCGGACAATGCCAACCGTGCCCTGGCCATCGAGCAGCAGCTCAAAGACTTCGGCATGCACTGGCAGAGCGAGAAGAAGGTCGTCGAAGGCTTGCCGGAAGCGGGGCATACCTGGGTGCTGACCGGCTCCCTGGAGCTGATGAGCCGCGACGTGGCCAAGGACAAGCTCGAAAGCCTGGGCGCCAAGGTCGCGGGTTCTGTTTCGGCCAAGACCCACTGCGTGGTCGCCGGGCCGGGCGCGGGTTCCAAGCTGGCCAAGGCCACTGAGCTTGGCCTTAAGGTGCTGGACGAAGAGGCGTTTGTCGCCTTCCTGGCCAAACACAACATCACCGTCTGACGCTCGTTCCCACGCTCTGTGGGAACGATCTTTCACGGTAAATGATCTAGTCTTGGTCACCCAGGGAGAGATCGCCATGTTCCGCTACTTCGAGCAACTCAGTACGCGCATCGCCGCACCGTTCATGGCCGGATCCTCGCGCAGCAGCAAGGTCTGGCAGTGCCGCTGCGGCCAGTCGCTGTTCTTTCGCAACAGTCAGTGCCTGGCCTGCTCGGCCTTGCTGGGCTATCAACCGCAGCAAAGTCGGTTGTCGTCTTTGCAGCCCGGCCCCGTCGAAGGCACTTGGCTGCAAGACGATAACCTCGACGCCGGCGCCTTCCGCCGCTGCGCCAACCTCGACACCCCGGCCGCCTGCAACTGGCTGATTCCTGCCCACAGCACCGCAACATTGTGCGTGGCCTGTAGCCTTAATCGCACCATTCCCGACCTGTCGATCCCGGAAAACCACGAGCGTTGGCGCAAAGTGGAAACCGCCAAGCGCCGGTTGGTGGCGCAACTGATCAGCCTGGGCCTGCAAGTGCTGCCCAAAAGTGTTGATGAAGACAGCGGCCTGGCCTTCGATTTCGTCGGCATCGACCTGCAAGGCAACGCCCCCACCACTGGCCACGCCAACGGCCTCATCACCCTCGATATCAAGGAAGCCGACGACGCTCATCGCGAGAAAGTCCGTGTGCAAATGCGCGAGCCGTATCGAACGTTGCTCGGCCACTTTCGCCACGAAGTCGGTCATTATTACTGGGACCGGCTGATCGCCAGCAGCCATTGGCTTGAACCGTTTCGACGCCTGTTCGGCGACGATCGCGCCAGTTACGCCGAGGCCCTCGACCAGCACTACCAGAACGGCCCCCGCCCCGACTGGCAGCAAACCTGTGTCAGCGCCTACGCGACCATGCACCCCTGGGAAGACTGGGCCGAAACCTGGGCTCATTACCTGCACATGATGGACGCCGTCGACACCGCGCTGGGCTTTGGCATGAGCGCCCGCGAGATGGACCTGGATTACCAGCCGTTCCCGCTGACCACGCTCTACGACCCCGAACACCCTGGCGGCCCGGCGTTCCTGTCGTTCGTCAACGCCTGGATCGAACTGGCCGGCATGCTTAACGAACTGTCGCGCAGCATGGGCCAGCCGGATTTCTACCCCTTTGTGTTGCCGCCGGCGGTGATCGCCAAGCTGCACTTCATTCACTTGGTGATTCAGGAGGAGGGCGGCAGGGCCGATGAAGTCGTACAAGCACAGTAATCTGCCCGATGTGGGAGCTGGCTTGCCTGCGATTGCGGTGCATCAGTCAATGAATACCTGAACTGATACACCGCAATCGCGGGCAAGCCCGGCTCCCACAGGGTTCTGCCGGGTTATCGAGATGATGGACAAGTGCTTGAGCCCCTTCATATTTTTAATCGGGAACAACGGTTGTAACTTCCGATGAGATCGGTACAATGGCGCGGCTTGCCGAGAGGCCAGCGTCGTTATGGTGACCCCATCGGTCCCCCCGCAACGATTACCCGTGAACCTGGTCAGAGCCGGAAGGCAGCAGCCACAGCGGGAACATTGTGTGCCGGGGTGTGGCTGGTGGGGTTGCCTCCATAACGCTCTTCCTTGTTTTCCCGTCCTGTATCAAATCAAACACTCTTTTACTCGCTCATCTGCCATTTTTGCGCAGCGATGACGGCTTTGCGCTGGAAAACCTTCAGCCGCCTGCTAGCTTCAATCATGCAAGCGACACAGTGCTGGAGTAGTGAAGAAGTGATGGCACTCCTTTGATCAACAAGGATGATTGCCATGTCCAGCCCTCCAGTTTTACCCGGAGTTATCAGTGCTTCGGTCGGCACCCCAGGCAAGGCGCAGAATGTGCCTGCTGATGTTCGCTTTATCCAGCATCTGTTTAATCTGATCACGCCAGAATCCGCTTCGCGCCTTGTGGAAGACGGAAAGTGCGGCCCGCTGTTGTTGCAGCGCATCAACGACTATCAGGCCAATCGTCTCAAGGTCAGCAAGCCTGATGGTGTGATTGACCCAGCAGGTCGGACGTTCACTAGCCTGGTCGACGATGCTGGCAAAGGCAAAGGCAAAGACAATGCCGTTCTCGCTGCCGACTCACCGTTAGTCACCAGCCCCACTTGTGACGGTCATACCGCCCTCACCGAGGCTGACTTTCAGAACGCGGCTGCAGTGCTGGGCAACGGTATTTCGGTGAACCTGATCAAAGCGTTCGCCTCGGTCGAGTCCGGTGGGCGTTCCGGGTTCGGGCCGGCCAACATGCCGGTTATCGCCTTCGAGGGCCATATCTTTCGCAAGTACACTCAACATAAGTACGACAGGGCCTACCCCCTTTTGTCCTACCCCTTCCTGGTCAATGCCGGCCCGCAATGGAAAGCCAATAATAAAACCCAGGCGACTGCGTGGCGGACTCTGGTCGATGCTTACAAGTTGGATCAGGCAGCAGCGCTGATGTCGACGTCCTACGGTATGTTCCAGGTCATGGGCTTTAACTTTGCCGCCTGTGGTTATAAGGACGTGTTCGAGTTTGTCGCTGCACTGAAGCTTAACGCCAGCCAGCAATTGATGGCGTTCTGCGGCTTTTGTCGCAAGAATCCGGCCTTGCTCAGAGCGATGAAAAGCAAGGACTTTGCCGGCATGGCGCGCAATTACAATGGCTCAAGCTATGGCGACTACGACAGGCGTATCCAAAAAGCCTTTGAGGCGCTGGAAAGGAAAAGGTAGCGGCGTGTGTTGGCTGCTTCACAGCGTTGAGCGTGCGCACTGGACAACCTAAAACCATCTTGTTAGTTTCGCGCAGCCATTTGTTTCAAGTTATGACAAGTGCGCTGCGCTGATATTGAAGTGCTATCACTTCTTTAATTAACAAGGATGTCTTGATGAAAAGCCTGCCAGGGTTGCCACGTCTTATCAGTGCTTCAGTGGGCGCGCCGGGTAAAGCGCGCAATTTGTCCGCCGATGTTCAGTGCATTCAGTATTTATTTAATTTGATCATTCCCAAGATGGGCTTTGCGTTGGCCGAAAACGGTAAGTGCGATGGCCAATTGGTGCAGTGCATCAGCCAGTACCAGTTCCGGCATCTTAAGTATGCGCACCCCGACGGTGTGATTGACCCCACCGGTCGTACCTTCAACAGCCTGATCGAAGAAGCGGTGAAAGTGCCGGTAAAAGCTTTCCCGGCTATGCGCATTCCCAGCTTTCTCAACGCGTTTGGCAATAACGGCGGCGATGCGGTACAGGCCACGGTGAATGTGTACCTGGAACGCATGCGCGCCATGATCGAAGCCGAGCGGCGCAACCGGCAGCTGATGCTCCAGGCTACGTGTGACGGCGGTATGACATTGACCGACACCGACTTTCAGAGCGCCGCCACGCAGTTGGGCAGCGGCATTTCGGTGAATATCATCAAGGCGTTTGCCACGGTCGAATCCGGCGGGCGTTCCGGTTTCGGGCCGGCCAAGTTGCCGGTGATTGCCTTTGAAGGGCACTTGTTTCGCAAGTACACCAAGCATATCTACGACCAGGCGCACCCGCTGCTGTCTTATATCTACGTGAGAAAGGCCGGGCCGCAGTGGCAGGTCAATAACAAGGACCAGACCAAGGCCTGGGAGACCATGGCCACCGCGTTTGCGCTGGATCAGGAGGCGGCATTGATGTCGGCGTCCTGGGGCATGTTTCAAATAATGGGGTTCAACTACATCTCCTGCGGTTACAAGACGGTGTTTGAATTCGTCGCAGCGCTGAAGATCAATGCCGGTAACCAATTAAAAGCGTTTATCGGTTTTTGCAGCCAGAGCCCGGCCCTGATCAAGGCCATGAAAGATAAAGACTACGTGGCCATGGCGCGTAACTATAACGGCAAGGATTACGGCGACTACGACAGCCGTATCAAAAAGGCCTACGAAGCATTGGAAGGGAAGAAATAAGATGAGCCGTTTTCTAGCGATGAGCGTGTTGTCGTTTTGCGCCTTGGCGCCTACGTTGGCAGGTGCGGCCGAGCTGCACTCCGGCAAGTACGAAGGGCTGATGCTGGCGGTCACGCCTGAGCATCAGGTCGAAGGCTACTACGCAGATGAGTTGGGCGAGGGCGTGACCCGCAGTTGTGCGTTCTACTTGCAAGGCCCGCCCGAAGCGCTCACCACCTGGCTCGACAATGCCTACCCCGGCAGCGTGGCAGCGTCCTCCGACGGCGTGATTCTGACGGTAGAGCAGGGGCGCGAGCACCCCGGCTGCCTCAGTGTATTGATGCCGGAAATCGCCACCGGCCTGGACCTGACCCAAACCGCCAGCAAGCAATGGATCGGCTTGGTGACGGTGACGGCCGACAAGGCTTACCTGCTGAAAAAACCAGGCGCTGACGTAGCCAAGCGCGCGTATATCGTCAAGGATGATGTAGTCGGCGTTCTGGCGTTCAAGGACGGCTGGGCCAAAGTCGAGTTCACCAATGCCAAGGACCCTAGCTCCACCGGCTGGATCAGCCAGGACCAGTACGCACGCTTGGCTGCGCCGCAAGCCGACTAACCAAACGTCTCCCGCAGCAGCCCGGCAAATGCATCCCGCGCCAGGTGGCGCTGGGTGTCTGTGTGCCAGAACAGCAGGTTGTCGACGGCCTGCAATTCCTCGAACCGGTAGGACGCCAGTTGGTTGGCCTGCTCATAGCGGGCCAGGATGCCTTCCGGCGCCAAGGCCACGCCGATGCCTGCGCTGACGCAGCCAATGATCGTGCCCCAACTGGCATAGCTGGCGATGCTCGGCTTGAAGGCGTGCGGTTTGATCCAGTGCTCCAGCGCTGCGCGGTAGGGGCAGCCCGGCGGCCACACCAGCAAGGTGCGGCCTGCCAAGTCTTCGGCACCGTTGATCGGCGCGCCGGAGGCGCTGGCGATCAGCACCAGGCGTTCGCTGTAGACCACGCTGTGTTCGAGCTTGGCGCGCTTGCCGCCCGAGGCCACCAGCGCCACATCGAGGCGATGGTGTTGCAAGTCGTCGAGCAGTTGCGCCCAGGCGCCGGTGACCAGCTCCAGGCTGACATCCGGGTAGCGCCGGTGATATTCGGCCAGCAGTGGCGGCAGGCGGCCGCTGGCGCTGGATTCCACCGCGCCGATGCGCAAGGTGCCACGCGGAATCGCGTTGGCGTCAACGGCGCGTTTGGACTCATCCACCAGCGCCAGGATGCGTTCGCAGTAATCGAGGAAAATTTCACCAGCGGCACTGATGGCCAGCCCACGGCCTGCGCGAATAAACAGCGGCGTGCCCAACTCGCTTTCCAGCTGCTTGATGCGCGTGGTGATGTTGGATGGCACGCAGTGCAATTGCAGCGCGGCCTGGGCCACGCTGCCGGTTTGTGCCACGGCGCGCACCATTTTCAGTTGGGCCAGTTCCATTGCTCAGTTCCAGTGATTTCAGAAGTCAGAAACGCTTAATTGTCCTGCGCCGTGCGCGGCTCAAGACTGACGGTATTCCTTCTCAGTCTCTGGATGCCGTCGATGAATGCCCCGTCACCCGTAAAGCTTACGCTAGTCATCGCCGGCGTGATCCTCTGTTGGGCCTATTCGCCGATTGGCGTGCACATGGGGCTGCACAGCTACAGCCCCGGCCAGTTGGCGCTGCTGAGGTTTCTGATCGCGTCGGTGTTCATGGGCGGCATCGCCCTGGCGGTAGGCATCGGCCGCCCGCGTGTGCGGGATTTGCCGTGGCTGCTGGTATTGGGCTTTTTCGGCGTGTTCCTGCACCACACCAGCCTGAACTACGGGCAGCAGTGGGTGACGGCGGCGGCATCGAGTGTGCTGGCGCAGTCGGCGCCGCTGTTCAGTGTGGTGATCGCGTTTTTCTGTTTGAAAGAACGGGTCAGTGTCTGGCGCTGGAGCTGTGTCTTGCTGGGCTTGCTCGGTGTGCTGGTGGTGATCTGGGGCGATCATGGCGTTGGTGACATCGACCCGCGCGGCTTGCTGATCCTGCTGGCCGCCGTGTCGTGGAGCGTGTATTTCGCCATCCAGAAACACTACGCCCATCGCTATAGCCCGCTGACCATGGCGTGTTACATGGTGTGGGCGGGCACCTTGATGCTCTGTGTAAACCTGCCGGGCTTGCCGGCTGCTGTGGCCCAGGCACCGTTGCCGGAGAACCTCTCGGTGCTGGTATTGGGGATTTTCCCCAGCGCCCTGGCGTACCTGGCCTGGGGCTATGTGCTCAAGCACGTGGACGTCAGTCGCGCCTCGGTGGCGATGTACCTGATTCCGCCGGTGGCCATGCTGATGGCTTCGACACTGCTGGGCGAGCACATTGCCTTGCAAGTGATACTGGGCGCGGTGATCGTGCTGGCCAGTGTCGCCGCCATCAGCCTTGAAGGGCGCTGGCGCTCAATCGCTCAGGCTGAACGCGCGCAGCCGGTGGCCGTCGAGGTCCTCGGCGACAAAGGTGTAGCCGAAGTCCAGGTGGGTCGGTGATTGGGTGATGGTTGCGCCGCGCTCTACCCATTGAGCATGCAGGGCGTCCACAGCGGCTGGGTCCGCCAGCGAAAAACCGACCTCACCGCCGCCGCCGGTAAAGTGAGCCGCAGGCTCTACGGTGTGACGCGACCACAGCCCCAGCTTGACGCCGTTGTCGAGGATGAACAGGGCGAACGTCGGGTTCAGTTCCACCGGCGGCTTGCCGAGCAAGCGGCTATAGAAGTTGGCGCTGGTGGCCGGGCTGTCGACGTAGAGCAGGAAGTAATGGGCGACGGTGTGCATGCAGGCTCCTTGATAACGGGCGGTTAACTGAGCCCAGTCTAGGGGGCGGCCCTGTCAGTTCTTGTCAGGAGTGTTCTTGTAAGGAGTGTTCTTGTAAGGAGTCTGCAATGGTCGCGCATTCTCCCCGGTGTAGAGTTTGATCAGGTCGTCGATCTCGCCCGACATTTTCATCCGCAGCAGCGTGCGCAAGATCCGTTGCACCGGCACGTCGGGGTCATTGCGCACGATGCAGCCCAGGCTTTGTTCGTCGATCACCGCGACTTTGTGCAGCCGCAGGCTTTCGGGCACTTTCAGGTTAAAACGGTCCAGGGTCCATTCGTTGATCACGGCGTATTCGAAACGCGCGGCCACCAGCTTATGCAGCACCAACTCTTCGCTGCGCGAATCGTCGCGGGTCAGTTGGCCGCTGGCGAACAGCGGTTCGAGTACGGCGTAGCGGTAGTTGAGCACCGTGCCAATGGCCTGCGGTGCCAACCTGGCCACCTGAACCGGCGGTGCGTGGGCACTGGCCAGCACATTGCGCTGCACCATCAAGGGCACGCTCCAAGTGTAGTCGCCGGACAGATTGCCGAGCCAATCCTGGGCGACATAGCAGCGCACATCAACCTCAGCGCGTGCCATTGCGCCGGCCAGACGTGCTCGCGCCAACACGTGAAACTCCGCCGGCCGCCCGACCTGGGTGGCCAGGCTCAACATCAAGTCATACAAAATGCCCTGGGTGGGCTGGTCACCCTCTATCTGTGCCATGGGCATTGCCCAGCTGTCGGAAACCGAAAAACGCAACGGCGCGGGCGCCGCAAGGCTGACAACGGAAACCATCCATAAAGCGCCCAGGACTACGCGCATACACTCTCCGGGTTCAGGCCTTTGCGGGGCCATTCGTGCAAGCTTAGTCAGATTAGACGAGCGTGCCGGATGCAATTTCCCCCTTGCTCCGCTAGCATTACCGGCTTCCGCTTCCCAGTTGCGACGGTTTTCGATGAGTTATCAGGTTCTTGCACGTAAATGGCGTCCGCGCTCGTTCCGCGAAATGGTCGGCCAGACCCATGTGCTCAAGGCTCTGATCAATGCCTTGGACAGCCAACGGCTGCACCACGCCTACCTGTTCACCGGTACTCGGGGGGTGGGCAAGACCACCATCGCGCGCATTATTGCCAAGTGCCTGAACTGTGAAACCGGCATCACGTCGACACCCTGCGGTACCTGTTCGGTATGCCGTGAGATCGACGAAGGGCGTTTTGTCGACCTGATCGAGATCGACGCCGCGAGCCGCACCAAGGTCGAAGACACCCGCGAGCTGCTCGACAACGTGCAGTACGCGCCGAGCCGCGGGCGCTTCAAGGTCTACCTGATCGACGAAGTACACATGCTCTCCAGCCATTCCTTCAACGCGCTGTTGAAGACCCTGGAAGAGCCGCCGCCCTACGTTAAGTTCATCCTGGCCACCACCGACCCGCAGAAACTTCCTGCAACGATTTTGTCGCGGTGCTTGCAGTTCTCCCTGAAAAACATGACGCCTGAGCGCGTGGTCGAGCACTTGACCCATGTACTCGGCGTCGAAAACGTACCGTTCGAAGACGACGCGTTGTGGCTGCTTGGCCGCGCCGCTGATGGTTCGATGCGTGATGCGATGAGCCTCACCGACCAGGCCATCGCCTTTGGTGAAGGCAAGGTCATGGCGGCCGATGTGCGCGCCATGCTCGGCACCCTCGACCATGGTCAGGTATTCGACGTGTTGCATGCGTTGATCGAGGGTGACGCCAAGGCGTTGCTCGAAGCCGTGCGCCACTTGTCGGAGCAAGGCCCGGACTGGAACGGCGTACTCTCGGAAATCCTCAACGTGCTGCACCGCGTGGCCATCGCCCAAGCGTTGCCCGAAGGTGTCGACAACGGCCATGGCGACCGCGACCGCGTGTTGGCGCTGGCCCAGGCGTTGCCGGCCGAAGATGTGCAGTTCTACTACCAGATGGGCCTGATCGGCCGTCGGGATTTGCCCTTGGCGCCAGACCCGCGTGGCGGCTTTGAAATGGTCTTGCTGCGGATGCTGGCCTTCCGGCCCGCCGACTCGGCAGACGCACCGAGACAGCCGCTAAAGCCAGTGGGGATCAGCCAGGCCACAGTTGATTCCGCCAAACCAGTGGCTGGCGCGGCGGCAGTCGCGCCAGTAGTTGCTGCACCTGAACCTGCGCCAGTTGCTCCGGCGCCAGAAACAGTGGTTGCCGCGCCGGTGGTCGAACCTGCGCCCGTGGTTGAGCCTGAACCTGCTCCCGCGCCGGTGGTTGACCTGCCTTGGAACGATCCGGTCGACGCTGAAGCTGCACCTGAGCCTGAATCTGAAGTCGAGCAAGTGCCTGCCGTGGAGCCCGTGCTGGAAACCACCGGCGAGCAGCCCGAACTGACGCCGATGCCCACGCCGACCCCGGACAGCGCGGTGCCGGACGCGCCGGAATGGGTGTCGGCACCGGTTCCCGAGCCGACTGTCGCGCAGGTAGACGCGGCCACGCCGGGTATCGACCTCGATGACGAGCCGCCGCTGGACGAAGATTACATTGAGCCGGACATGGACTCGGCCTACAGCTACCTGGACGACTTGGCCAGCGAGCACACCGCCGAGCCGGCCCCCGAGCCCGAAGCGGAACCCGCTGCCGCCCCGGCCACCGGCCTGGCGTTGCAATGGTTGGAGTTGTTTCCGAAATTGCCAATCTCCGGCATGACCGGCAGCATCGCCGCCAACTGCACCTTGATCTCCATCGAGGGCGACCACTGGTTGTTGCACCTGGACCCGGCCCACAGCGCCCTGTTCAACGCCACCCAGCAACGCCGACTCAACGATGCGCTGAACCAGTACCATGAACGCACGTTGACCATTGCCATCGAACTGATCAAGCCTGAGCAGGAAACCCCGGCCCAGGCGGCGACTCGTAAGCGCATCAACCGTCAGCGCGAGGCTGAAGACTCGATCCATGGCGATCCGCTCATCCAACAGTTGATGCAACAGTTCGGTGCGGTGGTGCGTCACGATACTATTGAACCTGTCGAAGCCCCGGTGTCCCAAGCGTCATGAAGCCGGGCTACTAATTGATTGACCCACGTACTTTGAGGTGATTCCCATGATGAAAGGTGGCATGGCCGGCCTGATGAAGCAGGCGCAGCAGATGCAGGAAAAGATGGCCAAGATGCAGGAAGAACTGGCCAACGCCGAAGTCACCGGTAAAGCCGGTGGCGATATGGTCAGCGTGGTGATGACCGGTCGTCACGACATCAAGCGCGTAAGCATCGACCCTAATGTGTTGCCAGGCGTGGGCGAAGATGACCTGGAAATGCTCGAAGCGCTGTTCGCCGCGGCCGTCAACGACGCCGTGCGCAAGATCGAAGCCAACAGCCAGGAAAAAATGGGTGGCGTGACTGCCGGCATGCAACTGCCGCCGGGCATGAAGCTGCCGTTCTGATTGTGCAGCGTTAGCTAGACTCAAATGCCAGGCATCGCGCCTGGCATTTTTGTTTGTGCTAATCCGATCGAACCCTGACACGGCACGCAGGGTCTGCACCCTATACCGAAAGATTCGTTAAAGGAGCCCCTCATGCCTCAAGAGCCCATTCTTAACCAGCGCATTGTCCTGGTCTCGCGCCCGCAAGGCGCACCCACGCCGGAAAACTTTCGCCTGGAACGGGTGAACCTGCCGGAATTGGCCGACGGCCAGGTGCTGCTCAAAACCCTCTACCTGTCCCTCGATCCCTACATGCGTGGGCGCATGAGTGACGCGCCGTCCTACGCAGCTCCGGTGGAAATCGACGAGGTGATGACCGGTGGTGCCGTCAGCCGTATCGAACAATCGCGTAACCCGAAGTTCGGCGTGGGTGACCTGGTAGTAGGTTCCACCGGCTGGCAGAGCCATAGCATATCCGACGGGCACAACCTGATACCGGTGCCCAAAGGCCTGGCCAGCCCCTCGATGGCACTGGGCGTCTTGGGCATGCCCGGTATGACCGCCTACATGGGCCTGATGGATATTGGCCAGCCCCAGGCTGGGGAAACCCTGGTGGTGGCGGCTGCCTCTGGCGCGGTGGGTTCGGTGGTCGGGCAAGTGGCCAAGCTCAAGGGCTTGCGCGTGGTGGGCATTGCCGGCGGTGCGGACAAGTGCCGTTATGTGGTCGATGAGCTGGGCTTTGACGCCTGTATCGACCACAAGAGCGCCGATTTTGCCCATGAGCTGGCGTTGGCCTGTTTCAAGGGCGTGGACATCTACTTTGAAAACGTCGGCGGCAAAGTTTTCGATGCCGTGCTGCCGCTGCTCAACCCCAAGGCGCGCATTCCGCTGTGCGGCCTGATCGCCAGCTACAACGCCCATGAAGCCCCCGGCGGTCCCGATCGGCTGCCGGCACTGCAACGCACTTTGTTGACCAAGCGCGTGCGCATCCAGGGCTTTATCGTGTTCGACGACTATGGCGATCGCCAGCCCGAATTCCTCAGCGCCATGGCGCCGTGGGTGCGCGACGGCAAGATCAAGTTCCGCGAAGACGTGGTCGACGGCCTGGAACAGGCACCCGAAGCCTTTATCGGTTTGCTCGAGGGGCGCAACTTCGGCAAGTTGGTGGTGCGCGTCGCGCAGGATTGAGCATTTGACGCTAATCCGAGGCGCGGGTATAAACCGCGTCTCGTTGTTTTGTCGGACCCTTCGCCCATGAGCTTCAGCCCCCTGATTCGCCAACTGATCGACGCCCTGCGCACTTTGCCGGGCGTGGGCCAGAAAACCGCCCAGCGTATGGCGCTGCAACTGCTGGAGCGTGATCGCAGCGGCGGCACGCGGTTGGCCCAGGCCTTGAGCCAGGCCATGACCGGCGTCGGCCACTGCCGCCAGTGCCGCACCCTGACCGAAGAAGACCTGTGCCCGCAATGCGCCGACCCACGTCGCGACGACACCTTGCTGTGCGTCGTTGAAGGGCCGATGGACGTGTACGCCGTGGAGCAGACCGGCTATCGCGGGCGTTACTTCGTGCTCAAGGGGCACCTTTCTCCGCTGGACGGCCTGGGGCCGGAAGCCATTGGCATCCCGCAACTGGTGACCCGCATTGAAGAGCAGGGCACGTTTACCGAGGTGATCCTGGCGACCAACCCAACGGTGGAAGGCGAGGCGACCGCGCATTACATCGCCCAGTTGCTGACCAACAAAGGTTTGATCACTTCGCGTATTGCCCATGGCGTGCCGTTGGGTGGCGAGCTGGAATTGGTGGATGGCGGTACGCTGGCGCACTCGTTCGCCGGTCGCAAGCCGATCGCGCTTTAAATAACCACACTGTTCAAATGTGGGAGCGGGCTTGCTCGCGAATGCGGTGGATCAGTTAAGAAATCTTTGACTGACACTCCGCCTTCGCGAGCAAGCCCGCTCCCACAGTGGTTTTGTGTTGCTACGGATATGTTGATAACCAAGCAAGCGCTTGGTAAGTTCTCTCCACCTTACCGTGGAGCTTGCCGATGTCTGCCTATCAGGACTACTTCGACCCCAGCCACCAATTGGTCCGCGACAGCGTGCGCCGTTTTGTCGAGCGCGAAATGTTGCCGGGCATCGAGCAATGGGAGGAGGCCGAGAGTTTCCCCCGCGAGCTGTACCTCAAGGCGGGCGCGGCGGGGATCCTGGGCATCGGCTACCCCGAAAGCCTGGGCGGCAGCCACGAATGCGACCTGTTCGCCAAGGTCGCTGCCAGCGAAGAGTTGATGCGTTGCGGTTCCGGTGGCGTGGTAGCGGGCCTGGGTTCGCTGGATATCGGCTTGCCGCCGGTAGTCAAATGGGCGCGCCCCGAGGTGCGTGAGCGCGTTGCGCCGCAAGTGCTGGCCGGGGAGAAGATCATCGCCCTGGCCGTTACCGAACCCGGTGGTGGCTCCGATGTGGCCAACCTGCAAACCCGCGCCCTGCGCGATGGCGACTGTTACCGCGTCAGCGGCAGCAAAACCTTTATCACCAGCGGCATCCGCGCCGACTTCTATACGGTAGCCGTACGCACCGGCGGGCCGGGGTTTGGTGGCATCAGCCTGTTGCTGATTGAAAAAAACACGCCCGACTTCACCGTTGGCCAGCCGCTGAAGAAAATGGGCTGGTGGGCGTCGGACACGGCTGAATTGTTCTTCGACGATTGTCGCGTGCCGGTAGGCAACTTGATCGGCGTCGAGAACATGGGCTTCGCCTGCATCATGGGCAATTTCCAGAGTGAACGCCTGGCGCTGGCGCTGATGGCGAACATGACCGCGCAGCTCGCCCTGGAAGAAAGCCTCAAGTGGGCGAGCCAGCGCGAGGCCTTCGGCAAACCTATCGGAAAATTCCAGGTGCTCAAGCATCGGTTGGCGGAGATGGCCACGGCGGTGGAAGTCTCCCGCGAGTTCACCTACCGCCAGGCAGCCAAAATGGCGGCCGGCAAGAGTGTGATCAAGGAGATTTCCATGGCCAAGAACCTGGCCACTGATACGGCTGATCGGGTGACCTATGACGCGGTGCAGATACTGGGTGGGCAGGGCTATATGCGTGGCAGCCTGGTGGAACGGCTGTATCGGGATAACCGCATTCTGTCTATCGGCGGTGGCACGCGTGAGGTGATGAACGAGATCATCAGCAAGCAGATGGGGTTGTGATGTGGGGTGTCCTTGAGGGCATCTTCGCGAGCAAGCCCGCTCCCACACTTGGAATGCATTTAAAATGTGGGAGCGGGCTTGCTCGCGAAGGCGTCAGTACTGACAAGCCTTATCTCTCGGTCAACCCAAACTGCGTCAGGCAAAACGTCGCAATGCCCATATCCTGCAGGCGCTGCGAACCACCCAGCTCCGGCAGGTCAATGATCGCCGCCGCTTCGAAGATCTTCGCGCCCATACGCCGCACCAGGTTAGCCGCAGCAATCAAGGTGCCGCCGGTGGCGATCAAGTCATCGAACATCAGCACCGAGTCGCCGTCACACAGGCTGTCGGCGTGCACTTCGAGAAAGGCTTCGCCGTATTCGGTCTGGTAACCCTCGGCCAGCACGTCAGCGGGCAGCTTGCCCTGTTTGCGGAACAGGATTAGCGGCTTGTTCAACTGGTAGGCGATGATCGAACCGATCAGGAAACCCCGGGCATCCATCGCGCCGATGTGGGTAAAGTCGGCCTCGACATAACGCTGGGCAAAGCTGTCGGCCACCAGGCGCAGGGCGCGGGGCGATTGGAACAACGGGGTAATGTCACGAAAGATCACCCCAGGCTTGGGGAAGTCGATGACGGGGCGGATCAGGGATTTGATGTCGAACGAATCGAAGGTCATCGTCGAAGAGTCCTGGGAGCGGAAAACGGACTCGAAGTATACCTGCGGCCTTGCCGATTGGCGCGGCCGCAAGCGTCTGCCTCAGACTTCCAGCGAGCCCCCGGCCAGGGCGCACAGCTGGATCGGGTCGAGGATATGCACTTCCTTGCCTTCGGCGGCAATCAGCTCGTTTTGCTGGAAACGGGTAAACACGCGGGACACGGTTTCCACCGCCAGGCCCAGGTAATTGCCGATTTCGTTGCGCGACATGCTCAGGCGGAACTGGTTGGCCGAGAAGCCACGGGCACGGAAGCGTGCCGACAGGTTGACCAAAAACGTGGCAATGCGCTCGTCGGCGGTTTTCTTCGACAGCAGCAACATCATCTGTTGGTCGTCACGGATCTCGCGGCTCATCACCCGCATCAACTGGCGGCGCAGTTGCGGCAGTTGCAGGGCCAATTCATCCAGGCGCTCGAAGGGGATTTCGCACACCGAGGTCGTCTCCAGGGCCTGGGCCGACACCGGGTGAATCTCGGTGTCCATGCCGGACAACCCGACCAGCTCGCTGGGCAGGTGGAAGCCGGTGATCTGCTCTTCGCCGCCGTCGCTGAGGCTGAAGGTCTTCAACGCGCCTGAACGTACTGCATAAACGGAATCGAACTTGTCGCCCTGGCGAAACAGAAACTCGCCTTTTTTCAGCGGGCGACCGCGTTTAACGATTTCGTCCAGCGCTTCCATGTCTTCCAAATTCAACGAAAGTGGCAGGCAGAGGGGGGCCAGGCTGCAATCCTTGCAGTGAGCCTGGCTGTGAGCGCGCAGTTTAACTGGCTCGGACATTTCTTAAATCCTTGTGGGAAAACACACATAAGACGTAAGGGTAACGCACCGAGGGTGGCTGAGGCCAGCGTGTACAAAAAAGCAACAGCGGTATAAAGCTCCTTGTATCGGTGCCGATACATAGGTGTCTCTCTATGAGCTGGAGCTCAGATCATGTCAGTCAGTACTGTCTCAAACCCGCAGATCAATGTTGCGGCGGTATCGGTCTGGAACGCCGCCGATGCGGCCAAGGATAAAGACGCCGCGCCCAAGGCCGCCACCGAAGCCAAGCCCGCTGAGCCTACCGCCGCAGAAGGCGTGAAGGTGGTCATTTCCGGTGCGGGCATGGGCATGGCCTCGACTGAAAAATCCTCCAATAGCGATATTGATGAAAGCAATCTGAAAGACAACATCAAACAGTTGCTGAAGATGATCCGCGAACTGAAAAAGCAGCTTGCCGAAAAGATGGCGCAGCTCTCGGCAGCCATGAATGACACCACCCTGACCCCGCAAGCACGCCAAGCCAAGGTGGCGGGTTTGCAGGGCGACGTGGCGACGATACAGGCCGGTTTAATGACCGCCCAATCACAACTGGCCAAATCGCTGAAAGATGAGTCGCCTGAGGCTCAGATGGAAGCCATGAGCCTGATGGCGAAATAAAGCCCTTTAGATCACCCGCGAGAATCGCTGCCTGTTCTGGTGCTCCAGGTAGGCATCGAACACCATGCACACCGAGCGCACCAGCAAGCGCCCGGCCGGCAATACGCGAATGCCGTGGGTATCCAGTTCGATCAGGCCGTCGGCGGCCATTGTCTCCAGCCGTGGCCAGAGTTCGTCGAAATAGCCGCGAAAATCGATGTTGAAAGCCTGTTCGATCCGCTCGAATGCCAGGCTGAAATTGCAAATCAACTGCTGAATCACTTCCCGCCGTAAACGATCGTCCGTGGTGCATACCAGGCCACGGCTGGTGGCCAGTTGCGCGCTGGCCAGGGCGTTCTGATAGTGATTGAGGTCGCTGCTGTTCTGGCAATACAGGTCGCCGATCTGGCTGATCGCCGACACGCCCAGCCCAATCAAATCGCAATGCCCGTGAGTGGTGTAGCCCTGAAAGTTACGCTGCAGCGTGCCTTCTTCCTGGGCCACGGCCAGTTCGTCATCGGGCAGGGCAAAGTGGTCCATGCCGATGTAACGGTAGCCCGCGTGGGTCAGCTGCTCGATGGTGGTTTGCAGCATCAGCAGTTTTTCTGCCGGTGAGGGCAGGTCGTCGGTGTTGATGCGCCGCTGCGGCATAAAGCGCTCGGGCAGGTGTGCGTAGTTGAATACCGACAGGCGATCCGGTTGCAGGTTGATCACTTCTTCGACGGTGCGCGCAAAATTCAGCGGCGACTGCTTGGGCAGGCCGTAGATCAGGTCGATATTGATCGAGCGAAATTGCAGGGTGCGCGCGGCGTCGATCACCGCGCGGGTTTCTTCCAGGCTTTGCAGGCGGTTGACCGCACGCTGCACCTCGGGGTCCAGGTCCTGAAGGCCGATGCTCACGCGGTTAAAGCCCAGTTCGCGCAGCAGCCCCATGGTCGCCCAGTCGGCTTCACGCGGGTCGATTTCGATGCCGTAGTCGCCGGAATCATCATCGAGCAAGTTGAAGTGCTGGCGCAGGCGGGTCATCACCTGGCGCAGTTCGTCGTGGCTGAGAAAGGTTGGGGTGCCGCCGCCGAAGTGCAGTTGCTCCACGGGCTGTTTCGGGTCGAGGTGGCAGGCCACCAGCTGGATTTCCTGCTCCAGGCGTTGCAGGTAGGCCTGGGCACGGCCACGGTCCTTGGTGATGACCTTGTTGCAGGCGCAGTAGTAGCAGATGTTCGCGCAAAACGGCACATGCACATACAGCGACAAGGGCCGCACGGCCTTGCGGCTGTCGCGCAGGGCGTGGAGCAGGTCGAAGGTGCCGACCTGGCTGTCAAATTGTACGGCGGTAGGGTAGGACGTGTAGCGCGGCCCCGCCAAGTCGTAGCGGTGAATCAGATCTGTGTCCCAACGAATGGCGTCGAGCATGCGGGCGGTCCCCCGGATTGGCTAGTGGGCCGAGTCTAGGGGGGCGCTGCAGGTGCCATCTTGATTTGCATCAACGGGGAGCGGCGCTATGCCACATGGCGCTTTAATGGCCCATTAGCCAGTGTTGATGCGGGCCTGGCAGCGTCCATACCCCAAACACAATCACCAGCATGCCACCGGCCACACGCACGCTGCGTTTGCGCAGCACCGCCGTGACGCGTTCTGCCGCCAAGCCAGTGGCCAGCAGTACGGGCCAGGTTCCAAGCCCAAAGGCCAGCATCAGCATTGCGCTGTCCAGCGCATTACCCTGGCTCGCCGCCCACAGCAGCGTGCTGTAGACCAACCCGCACGGCAACCAGCCCCACAGCGCGCCCAGCAGTAATGCGCGTGGCAGGCTGGATACCGGCAATAAACGGGTGGCGACCGGCTGTATGTAGCGCCACAGGCCGCGCCCGAGGCTTTCGATGCGGGTGAGGCCGCTCCACCAGCCCGCCAGGTACAAGCCCATGCTGATCAGCAGCAGCCCGGCAAGCACGCGCATGAACATCGCCGCCGGGCTGTTGGCCACAGCCCAGCCGGCCAGGCCGATCAGTAACCCGGCAGCGGCGTAGCTGAGGATGCGCCCCAGGTTGTAGGCGAGCAGCAGGCGAAAACGGCGGCTGCGTTGTTCTTTGGGGATTGCCAGCGTCAGCGCGCCCATCAGTCCGCCGCACATGCCCAGGCAATGGCCGCCGCCCAGCAGCCCAAGGATCAGGGCCGAGACCAGCAGTGGCGCCAGCTCAAGCATGGGGTGGATCTTTGGGCGGTTGCTCGGCCCGGTTGGCTTCGTCGACGCCCGCCAGGTGGTTCGGGTCCTGGTCGTCGAACAGCACGCTGTGGGCCGGGCCGTCGAGGTCGTCGTACTGGCCGCTGTCCACCGCCCAAAAGAAAATGTAAATGGCCACGCCGACTAACAGCAGCGCCGCCGGAATCATCACGTAGAGAGCTGGCATCTGTACTCCAGGCCCGCGCGGCTCAAGCCGGCAGCGGGCGGGTGACTAAGGTGGCACTGCTAACCTGCGGGCTCGGCAGGCGGGTCAGGCGCAAGGCGTTGAGCACCACGGTCAATGAGCTGAGCGACATGCCGATCGCGGCCCAGATCGGGGTGATCCAACCGAGGGCGGCAAACGGCAGCATAAGGCCATTGTACAGCCCGGCCCACAGCAGGTTTTCAAGGATAACTCGGCGAGTGCGTCGCGCCAGGGTAAATGCCTGCACCACTGCATCCAGGCGGTTGGACAACAGCACTGCATCAGCGCTGGTTTTTGCCAGGTCGGTGGCCGAGCCCATCGCCACGCTGATATCGGCGGCGGCGAGTACGGGCACATCGTTGACGCCGTCGCCGAGCATCAGCACCTTGCGGCCTTGCTGGTGCAATTGTTGCAGCACCTGCAGTTTGTCGTCGGGGCGCAAGCCGCCTTTGGCCTCGTCGATGCCAAGCTCCAGCGCGACACTGGCGACCATCGGCGAGCTGTCGCCCGACAGCAGCAGCGTGCGCCAGCCTCGCGCTTTGCACGCAGCCAGCAGGGCGGGCGCATCGCTGCGCAGGCGGTCGTCCAGCACGAACCAGGCGAGCGCGCCGTTGCCGTCGCCCAGCAGCAGCCATTGGCCTGCTTCGTGCGGCGAGGCGGGGATTGCGCAGCCGCTCAATTGGCACACAAAGCCAGGCTGACCGATGCGCAATTGACGTTCGCCCACGCGACCTTCCAGGCCCAGACCGGGGAAGCTCAGCACCTCATCGGCCGCCAGTGGCGCACGCCCAAAAGCACGGGCTATCGGGTGTTCGGAGCGGTTTTCCAGCGCGGCGGCGAGGCCCAGGCAGTCGTCGCTGTTCAGCGCGCTCAAGGTGTGGATGGCGCGCAGGGCCAAGCGGCCTTCGGTGAGGGTGCCGGTCTTGTCGAAAATCACCGTGTCGATCTGGTTCAGGCCTTCCAGCACATGGCCGCGGGTCAGCAGCAAGCCGAGTTTGTGCAGCGTGCCGGTGGCAGCGGTGAGGGCGGTCGGTGTGGCCAGTGACAACGCGCAGGGGCAGGTTGCCACCAGCATCGCCAGCACAATCCAGAACGCCCGTGACGCGTCCAGCTCCCACCACAACAGGCCGATCAGCGCGGCCGCGATCAGCGAGCACAGCAGGAACCATTGCGCAGCGCGGTCGGCGATCTGCGCCAGGCGCGGTTTTTCGGCTTGGGCGCGTTCCAGCAGGCGCACGATGGCAGACAGACGGGTGTCATGCCCCAAGGCGCGCACCTCGACGGTCAGCGCACCTTCGACGTTGAGTGTGCCGGCGGTGACCGCATCGCCGACGTTGCGCGGCTGCGGCAGGTATTCGCCGGTGAGCAGGGATTCATCAATGCTCGACTGGCCGTCGAGAATCACTCCGTCGGCCGGCAGCACGGCGCCTGGATGCACCAGTACGCGGTCGCTCACGGCCAACTCGCTGAGCAGGATGCGCTCGCTCTGACCGTCACCTTTAAGCCGTAAGCACGAAGCGGGCAACAGGTTGACCAACTGCGCAGTGGCGGCGGCGGTGCGCTCCCGCGCCCGGCGCTCCAGATAGCGCCCGGCGAGCAGGAACAGCGCGAACATGCCCACCGCGTCGAAGTAGAGCTCGCCGGTACCGGTGATGGCCGTCCAGATACCCGCCAGGTACGCGCCGCCAATCGCCAGGGACACCGACACATCCATGGTCAGGTGGCGGGTGCGCAGGTCGCGCAGGGCGCCTTTGAAGAACGGCGCACAGCTGTAGAACACGATGGGCGTGGTTAGAAACATCGCCACCCAGCGCAGGATTACGTGCAACTCCGGGCTCAGGTCGATATTGAATTCCGGCCAGGTCGCCATGGTCGCCATCATCGCCTGGAACCACAGCAACCCTGCCACGCCGAGTTGGCGCAAGGCCCGGCGGTTTTCGCTGGCCAATTGCTCGGCGGCGCGATCGGCCTGGTAAGGATGGGCGGCATAGCCGATATGGCGCAGTTCGCTGAGCATCTGGCTCAACGGCAGTTGGCCATCGGCCCAGCGCACGTGCAGGCGGTGGTTGGACAGGTTCAGGCGCGCCTCGGCCACCGCGGGCAGGCTGCGCAGGTGTTTCTCGATCAGCCAGCCACAGGCGGCGCAGCTGATGCCTTCCATCAATAGGGTGGTTTCAGCCAGCTCGCCCTCGTGGCGCACAAAGGGTTTTTGCACGTCGGCGCGGTCGTACAGCGCCAGTTCGTCGACCAGTTGCACCGGCAGCGCCTCGGGGTTGGCCGAAGCTTCGCTGCGGTGCTGGTAATAGCTTTGCAACCCGCCGGCCACAATTGCCTCGGCCACGGCCTGGCAGCCTGGGCAGCACAGTTCGCGGCGCTCGCCGAGGATTTCGGCGGTAAACCGGCTGCCGGGCGGGACGGGCAGGGCGCAGTGGTAGCAGGGGGTTGGGCTGGTCATGGTTCAATTCCACAGATCGTTCCCACGCTCTGCGTGGGAACGCTTCGCTGGACGCTCTGCGTCCGCTGTTGTGACGCAGCGCGTCACGGGCTGCATTACCACGCGGAGCGTGGGAACGATCACGCTACTTTTTCAGGTCTTCGGCACCCTGCAACGGTTCATCGCCCAGCAGCAAGTCCTTGTCGTGGCTGACCTCTTCTTCTTCGAACAGGCGCCAGGTCTTGTCGCCCTCCACGCCGAGCAATTCCACGAAGCGCCGGCCCTCTACCTTGTCGGTGACCTGGCCGATGTAGCGGCCGGGTTCGCTGTCGCTGCGGGTCAGGTTGATCTTGCGGTCTTTCTCCGGCTGGGTCGGGGAAATCAGGTTCAGTTCCAGAGTGTTCGGGTTGCTGTAGCCCGTCAGTTGCAATTCGACTTCACCGGTGAGCTCGTCCAGGTGCAACTTGCCGCGCAGTTGCAGGGTCTGGGCCAGCCGCTCACGGTCCAGGGAGCGGTTGATGCCTTTGCCGGCCTCGTAGTAGTTGTCGTTGACCAGGTTGTCCGGGTTCTTCACCGCAATGGTCACCATGGACAAGGTCAAGGTCACCGAGCAGGCCAGGATCCCAATAATGATCCAGGGCCAGAGGTGCTTGTACCAGGGGCTTGCGGCAGTGGCTGCGGGCATTGTCGTGCTCTCTTCTAATTAGCGGACTTGTGGGCCGATGAATCGGCTCTTGGCTTCAATATGGACGCTGTCGTCATCGGCATCCCTGAGGATGAATTTCACCTCGTTGGTGCTCGATGGCAGTTGCTCAGGGGCGCTGGACAGCTCTACCGGCATGGTGAAGATGTCCCCGGCGGCAACCTTGATCTCGCGGCGGCCTTGCAGCTTGAGGTCGGGCAGGCCCGAGGCGTCGAGCACGTAGGTGTGGTCGCGCTGGTCCTTGTTCATGATCTTCAGGCTGTAGACGTTTTCGATGCGGCCTTCGGCGTTTTCGCGGTAGAGCACGCGGTCTTTGCTGACGTCGAAGCCCACCAGCGAGCGCATGAAAAATGCGCCGGCCAACAGGCCGATCATCGCCAGCAGCACCAAGGCATAACCGATCAGGCGCGGGCGCAGCTTATGGGTTTTCTGCCCGGACAGGTTGTGCTCGGTGGTGTAGCTGATCAGGCCGCGTGGGTAGTCCATCTTGTCCATGATGTTGTCGCAGGCGTCGATACACGCGGCGCAGCCGATGCACTCGATTTGCAGGCCGTCACGGATGTCGATGCCGGTGGGGCACACCTGCACGCACATCGTGCAATCGATGCAATCGCCCAGGCCCTGAGCCTTGTAGTCGATGCCCTTTTTGCGTGGGCCACGCACTTCGCCACGGCGCGGGTCGTAGGACACGATCAGGGTGTCCTTATCGAACATCACGCTCTGGAAACGCGCATACGGGCACATGTAGATGCACACCTGTTCGCGCAGCCAGCCGGCGTTGCCGTAGGTGGCCAGGGTGAAAAAACCGACCCAGAAATACGACCAGCCATCCGCCTGGCCAGTGAAGAAGTCGAACACCAGTTCGCGGATCGGCGAGAAGTAGCCGACGAAGGTCATGCCGGTGACAAAGCCGATCAGCAGCCACAGCGTGTGTTTGCTGAACTTGCGCAGGAATTTGTTGGCGCCCATGGGCGCCTTGTCGAGCTTGATACGCTGGTTGCGGTCGCCTTCGGTGACCTTTTCGCACCACATGAAGATCCACGTCCACACGCTTTGCGGGCAGGTATAGCCGCACCACACGCGCCCGGCGTACACGGTGATAAAGAACAGGCCAAAGGCCGCAACAATAAGAATGCCCGAGAGCAGGATGAAATCCTGGGGCCAGAAGGTCGCGCCAAAAATGAAGAATTTACGTTCCGGCAGGTTCCACCACACCGCCTGGTGGCCGCCCCAGTTCAGCCACACGGTGCCGAAGTAGAGCAGGAACAAACCGGCGCCACCGAGCATACGCAAGTTGCGGAACAGGCCGGTGAAGGCACGGGTGTAGATTTTCTCGCGCGAGGCGTAGAGGTCTACCGTGTTGCTGGCGTTTTTGGCAGGCGGGGTAACGTCATGTACCGGTATTTGGTTGCTCATCATTGCATCCCACGGCGGTGGAGATTTGCCTCGGCCAGTACGTGCCAGCCGGGGTCAAAAATAGGGTGTTGCAGTGGCGTAATGATACGCCTCTGGTACAGCGGAACGGGTGCGACCTTTGGTCGCGTTGGGGGAAATCAATTGATGGTATATGTGATCTGGATCAATTGACTTGGCAAGTATGGACGGTTTTCACCGGTAAGCAGGTCATTCATCCCATGGATTCATCAGAGGCACACCACTGGACTTGAAGTCACTGACGTTGCGCGTCACCACGGTGAGCCCATGCACCAGAGCGGTTGCGGCAATCAATGCGTCACTCTCGTTGGCCTGCTCCGGCACATGCAGATGCGCGCAACGCAGCGCAACGGCGGCATCAACCGGCAATATCCTGGCATCGAACGCTGGCATAACATGGCGCTTGAGCCATGTCCGTAACGCTTTCCCCTGAACCGGGTCTCGGCGCTCCATGCGCAGTACACCGGTTTCCAATTCCTTCAGCGTAATGGCCGAGATGAACATGCGCGCAGCGATAACACTTTTTGCCCAAGCCACTACTCTCGCGTCGGCGTGGGGTTTACGCAGTTCGGAGATTACGTTGGTGTCGAGTAGATACATCAAGAGAGGTCCACGGGTCGGTGAGTGATCACGGCACGTTCGGTTTCGAAGTCGATTTCGGCCGCTTCCGGCATCACCAACAGGTCAACGATGTCCACGTTCAGACCTGTCAGTTTCTGGTAGTCCTCAATGCTTAGCAGTACATGGGCAGGCTTGCCGCGATCGGTGATAAAAACCGGGCCTTTACTGGCGGCTTTTTTGGCACCGCTTGTGTCTTGATTGAATTCACGACTGGAAATGGTGGTGATGGTCATGGGGTATTCCCCTTCGGCAGATTAGATGTAGTAACGTTACTACTTTGCGTCGACGCGCAGCAAGTGCGAGGTTCCGAATGGTCATGCGCTGCAATCGCCGCAGCCCGGCAGAAAAAAGCCCCGCACTGCGGGGCTTTTTCGTTGCCGAGAGCTTATTGCTCCTCAGCCTGCTTATCCCCATGGGACAGGCTGTAAACATACGCCGCCAGCAAGTGCACTTTGTCATTGCCTTGCAGCAACTCCTGCGCCGGCATCTGGCCCTGACGGCCATAACGAATGGTCTGCTGCAATTGCGCGAAGCTCGAACCGTAGATGAATGCGCCCGGATGCGTCAGGTCGGGCGCGCCCATTGCTGGCGTGCCTTTACCGGCCGGGCCGTGGCAAGCCACGCAGTTGGCGGCGAAGAGTTTCGCGCCGTTGGCCACGTCGGCCTTGGCGCCTTCCGGCAGTTTGCGGCCATCGAGGTTGGTCACCACAAAGCCCGCCACGTCAGCCACGCCTTGTTCGCCAATGACCTCGGCCCAGGCCGGCATCACCGCGTGGCGGCCTTTCATGATGGTTTCCTTGATGGTGGCCGGCTCGCCGCCCCAGCGCCAGTCGGCGTCGGTCAGGTTGGGAAAGCCGTAGGCGCCCTTGGCGTCGGAGCCGTGGCACACCGAGCAGTTGGAGGCGAACAGGCGGCCGCCCATCTTCAAGGCTTGCGGGTCCTTGGCGACGTCTTCAATCGGCATCGCGGCGAATTTGGCGAAGATCGGACCGAACTTGGCGTCCGACTTGGCCATTTCCTTTTCCCATTCGTGTACGCCGGTCCAGCCGGTCTGGCCGTTGGCGAAGGGGGTTTGCTTGTCGTTGTCGAGGTAGTTGTAGCCCGGCAGCAGGCCTTTCCAGTTGCCAAGGCCGGGGTACAGCGCCAGGTAGCCGAGGGCGAAAATGATGGTGCCGACGAACAGCATGAACCACCACTTGGGCAGTGGGTTGTCGTACTCCTCAATGCCGTCGAACGAGTGGCCGACGGTCTCGTCCGTCTGTTCGGTGCGCTGGCCCCGGCGGGTCGACAGCAGCAGCCAGGTCAGGGCGAAGATGGTACCCAGACTGAGGACTGTGACGTACAGACTCCAGAACGTAGTCATTCTTTGTTACTCCTAGAAGCTTGCTCGACGTGCTTGATGGCCTCGGGATCATCTGCAAAGGGCAGCATGGTCGCGTCGTCAAACTCCGACTTGCGGCGCGGGCTGAACACCCACAGCGCCAGGCCGACAAAGGCCACCATCACCACAACGGTGCCCAGGCCACGAATCATCCCGATATCCATGAAGATCACCGTTTGCTTTTGATGATGGTGCCAAGGCCTTGCAGGTAGGCCACCAATGCGTCCATTTCGGTCTTGCCCTTCACGGCAGCGGCTGCACCGGCGATGTCTTCATCGGTGTAGGGCACGCCCAGGGTGCGCAAGACTTCGAGCTTCTTGGCGGTGTCCTTGCCGTCGAGCTTGTTTTCCACCAGGAACGGGTACGCCGGCATTTTCGATTCAGGCACCACGTTGCGCGGGTTGTACAAGTGCGCGCGCTGCCAGTCATCGGAGTAGCGTCCGCCGACACGGGCGAGGTCCGGGCCGGTACGTTTGGAACCCCACAGGAATGGGTGGTCCCACACGCTTTCACCGGCCACCGAGTAGTGGCCGTAACGTTCGGTTTCGGCGCGGAACGGGCGGATCATCTGCGAGTGGCAACCCACACAGCCGTTGGCGATGTAGACGTCGCGGCCTTCGACTTCAAGGGCGGTGCGCGGCTTCATGCCTTCGACCGGCTTGTTGGTCACGTCCTGGAAAAACAGCGGAACGATCTGGGTCAGGCCGCCGATACTCACGGCGATGACCATGAAGAAGGCCAGCAGGCCGATATTCTTCTCGACTACTTCATGCTTCATCAGTGAGCTCCCACAACGGCGATCTTGGCGGCGGCTTCGGCTTCTACAGGGTCGCAGGCACGCACGGTGCGCCAGACGTTGTAGGCCATCAGGAACATGCCGGAGGCAAAGAATGCACCGCCCAGGGCGCGCACGATGTAACCCGGATGGCTGGCTTGCAGCGCTTCGACGAAGGAGTAGGTGAGGGTGCCGTCATCGTTGATGGCGCGCCACATCAGGCCCTGGGTGATGCCGTTGACCCACATCGACGCGATGTAGAGCACGGTGCCGATGGTGGCCAGCCAGAAGTGCGCGTTGATCAGCCCGACACTGTGCATCTGCACACGGCCGAACAGTTTGGGGATCATGTGGTACAGCGCGCCGATGGAGATCATCGCCACCCAGCCGAGCGCGCCGGCGTGTACGTGGCCAATGGTCCAGTCGGTGTAGTGAGACAGCGAGTTGACCGTCTTGATGGCCATCATCGGGCCTTCGAAGGTCGACATGCCGTAGAACGCCAGCGATACCACCAGAAAGCGCAGGATCGGGTCGGTGCGCAATTTATGCCACGCGCCTGACAGCGTCATCATGCCGTTGATCATGCCGCCCCAGCTGGGCGCCAGCAGGATGATCGACATGGCCATGCCCAACGACTGCGCCCAGTCCGGCAACGCGGTGTAGTGCAGGTGGTGGGGACCGGCCCAGATGTACAGGGTGATCAGCGCCCAGAAGTGCACGATGGACAGGCGATACGAATAGATCGGGCGTTCGGCCTGCTTGGGCACGAAGTAGTACATCATCCCCAGGAAACCGGTGGTGAGGAAGAACCCTACGGCGTTGTGGCCGTACCACCACTGGATCATCGCGTCGGTTGCGCCGGCATAGGCCGAGTAGGACTTGAACCAGCTCACCGGCAAGGATGCGTGGTTGACGATGTGCAGCATCGCCGTCACCAGGATGAAGGCACCGTAGAACCAGTTGCCCACATAGATGTGCTTGGTCTTGCGCTTGACGATGGTGCCAAAGAACACCACGGCGTAGGTCACCCAGACGATGGCGAGCAAAATCGCGATCGGCCATTCCAGCTCGGCGTATTCCTTGGTGGTGGTGTAGCCCAGCGGCAGGGTGATGATGGCGCCGAGGATGACGGCTTGCCAGCCCCAGAAGGTGAAGGCGGCGAGGCCATCGGAGATCAGTCGCGTCTGGCAGGTGCGCTGCACGACATAGTAGGAAGTGGCAAATAACGCACAACCACCGAAGGCGAAAATCACCAGGTTGGTGTGCAGCGGGCGCAGGCGGCCGAAGGTCGTCCAGGGCAAACCGAAATTCAATTCCGGCCACACCAGTTGCGAGGCGATAAACACCCCGAGCCCCATGCCAAGGATCCCCCAGACCACCGTCATGATGGCGAACTGGCGGACGACCTTATAGTTATAAGCAGTCGGACTGATTGCTGTGCTCATTCTAAGGTTCCACGGTTTAGGTTTTTTTATAGGTAAAATCGGCCGCAAGTATGTAGAAACCGAGGGGCCATTGCAACGCAATGACTGACCTGTATCAATGCGTTCCGAGCCAGATTCTGCGCCCTTTCCATGTTTTGCGTAGGGACAAAATCGGAAATGGAAAGCTGATCGAGCGGACAGGAATTTTAAGGGGCGCAACGGATACCGTCGCGTAGGCCAGGATTGGTCCACTGTGGGAACAAGCGTAGACCCGAAAGTGAGGAGGGGAAAGTTGGGTTTCGCCAGGGTGCGACGAAGGGCCGCAGGGGGGGCAGCTGCAAGCGGCAAGTTGCAAGCCGCAAGAAAAAGCAGCTGCAAGATCAGAGTTGGAAGCTCTCCTCTTGCAGCTTGTCGCTCAAAACTTGCAGCTCATTTGCTGCTACTGATGCGAAAGGCTGTACACATAGGCCGCCAGCAGGTGCACCTTGTCATTGCCTTGCAGTACATCCTGTGCCGGCATCTGGCCTTGGCGACCGTGGCGGATGGTCTGCTGCAACTGCGCCAGGCTGGTGCCGTAGATGAAGCCGGCGGGCTCGGTCAGGTTCGGCGCGCCCATGGCTTCCATGCCGTGGCCTTGTGGGCCGTGGCACGCCACGCAGGTGGTATTGAACGCGGCTTGGCCGGCCACCAGGTCGGCCGTGTTGTCGGCCGGCAAGGGCAGCTTGGCCAGGTCATGACGCACATAAGCGGCGACATTTTTCACGCCGTCCTCACCGAGGATTTCTCCCCAGGCCGGCATTGCCGCGTGGCGCCCGCTCATGATCGTGGCTTTGATCGCTTCAGCCGAGCCGCCCCAGCGCCAGAGGTTGTCCGCCAGGTTCGGGAAACCATATGCGCCCTTGGCATCCGAGCCGTGGCACACCGCGCAATTGGAGGCGAACAGGCGCCCACCCATTTTCAGCGCCTGCGGGTCTTTGGCCACTTCTTCCACCGGCATGGCCGAGAATTTGGCGAAGATCGGCCCGAACTTGGCGTCCGCCCTGGCCATTTCCTTGTCCCATTCCTTGGTCTGGGTCCAGCCGTCTTCATAACCCGGCAATACGCCTTTCCAGTTGCCCAGGCCCGGGTAGAGGATCAGGTAGCCGACCGCAAACACCAGGGTGCCGGCGAACAGCATGAACCACCACTGGGGCAGCGGGTTGTCGTATTCCTCGATGCCGTCGAAGGCGTGGCCCATGGTCTGGTCCACGCTGCCTTTGGTTTCGCCCTTGCGGGTGCCGACCAACAGCCAGGTCAGCCCGATCAGGCTGCCGAGGGTCAATACGCAGATCCATGTACTCCAAAAGGTAGTCATGGCTGGGTGCTCCTTGTTGCTGGCTCTTCTTGAGCGTCGGACGGGGAAGGTTCATCGGCAAACGGCAGCAGGCGAGCCTGCTCGAAGTCCGCGTTGCGCCGGTTGTTGAACACCCACAGCGACAGGCCGATAAAGGCGATGGCGACCACCAGCGTGCCCAGGCCGCGGATGGTGCCCGCATCGAATTCAAATCCCATGGCTCACCTCTTGCTCTTGATGGCAGTGCCGAGCACTTGCAGGTACGCAACCAGCGCGTCCATCTCGGTCTTGCCCTTGAGGCTGGCGACGGCGCCACTGATGTCGTCGTCGGTGTACGGCACGCCGAGGGTGCGCATCACTTTCAACTTGGTCTCGGTGTGGCTGCTGTCGACCGGCGCGGTGACCAGCCACGGGTAGGCCGGCATTTTCGATTCCGGCACCACGTTGCGCGGGTTGTACAAGTGCGCGCGGTGCCAGTCGTCCGAGTAGCGTGCGCCGACGCGTGCCAGGTCCGGCCCGGTGCGCTTGGAACCCCACAGGAACGGGTGGTCCCACACGCTTTCGCCGGCTACCGAGTAGTGGCCGTAGCGTTCGGTTTCGGCGCGGAACGGGCGAATCATCTGCGAGTGGCACTGCACACAGCCTTCGCGGATATAGATATCGCGGCCTTCCAGCTGCAGCGCGGTGTAGGGTTTCATGCCTTCCACTGGTTTGTTGGTCACGTCCTGGAAGAACAGCGGGACGATCTGGGTCAGGCCGCCGATGCTCACGGCAAGCACCATCAGCAGCATCAACAGGCCGACGTTCTTTTCAATCGTTTCGTGTTTCATCATCGACTCCTCAGGCCAGCTGCGCAGTGGCAGTGGCTTCGACGGGTTGCGCCGAACGCACGGTGCGCCAGGTGTTGTAGGCCATCAGCAACATGCCGCTGAGGAAGATCGCACCGCCCACCAGCCGCACGATGAAGCCAGGGTGGCTGGCCACCAGGGTTTCGACGAAGGAGTAGGTCAAGGTGCCGTCTTCGTTGACTGCACGCCACATAAGGCCCTGGGCGATGCCGTTGACCCACATCGAGGCGATGTAGAGCACGGTGCCGATGGTGGCCAGCCAGAAGTGCGCGTTGATCAGGCCGAGGCTGTACATCTGCTCGCGGCCGAAGACTTTCGGGATCATGTGGTACAGCGCGCCGATGGAAATCATCGCCACCCAACCCAGCGCCCCGGCGTGTACGTGGCCGATGGTCCAGTCGGTGTAGTGGGAGAGGGCGTTGACCGTCTTGATGGCCATCATCGGCCCTTCGAAGGTCGACATACCGTAGAAGGCCAGGGAGACCACGAGGAAGCGCAAAATCGGGTCGCTGCGCAACTTATGCCAGGCGCCCGAGAGGGTCATCATGCCATTGATCATGCCGCCCCAGCTCGGTGCCAGGAGTACCAGTGACATCACCATGCCCAGCGACTGCGCCCAGTCCGGCAGCGCGGTGTAGTGCAGGTGGTGCGGGCCGGCCCAGATGTACAGGGTAATCAGCGCCCAGAAGTGCACGATGGACAAGCGATAGGAATACACCGGACGCTCGGCCTGCTTGGGCACAAAGTAGTACATCATCCCCAGGAAGCCTGCGGTGAGGAAAAAGCCTACCGCGTTGTGCCCGTACCACCACTGCACCATCGCATCCGTCGCACCGCCATAGGCCGAGTAGGATTTGGTCCAGCTCACAGGCAAGGACGCGTGGTTGACGATGTGCAGAATGGCCACGGTGATGATGAACGCACCGAAAAACCAGTTGCCGACATAGATGTGCTTGGTTTTGCGCTTCATCACGGTGCCGAAGAACACCACACCATAGGCGACCCAGACCACGGCGATAAGAATGGCGATCGGCCATTCCAGCTCGGCGTACTCCTTGGAGGTGGTGTAGCCCAGTGGCAGGCTGATAGCGGCCAGTACAATCACAAGCTGCCAGCCCCAGAAGCAGAACGCGGCAATTTTCGGCGCGAACAGCTGGGTTTGGCAGGTGCGTTGCACCGAGTAAAACGAGCTGGCGAACAGTGCGCAGCCACCGAAGGCAAAGATCACTGCGTTGGTGTGCAGCGGGCGCAAACGGCCGAAGCTGGTCCAGGGCAAATCGAAGTTGAGTGCAGGCCAAACCAATTGGGCGGCGAGAAAAACCCCGAGCCCCATGCCGACGATGCCCCACACCACCGTCATAATGGCGAATTGGCGGACCACCTTGTAGTTATAGGCGGTACTTAAAGTAGTGTTCATGGTTCCCCATCCACGGTTCAACCCAAGCAAATGCGGCACTTGGGCTGGAGTTATAGGCAGACTAAAAAGCGAGGCAAGCATGGGCAAAGAGCACAAGGCCAGTATTGACGGGGATCAATGGGCGCAGTGTGTACGCGAGCGCGGCTGGTTGTGGGATGCAGCGACCGTGGCTGGCGCACGTATACCTGTGACGCTGATCCTGGCCCACGGCGCTGGCGCCCCGATGGACTCATTCTTCATGAGCGATATGGCTGCACGCCTTGCCGGGCATGGCGTGAACGTGTTGCGCTTCGAGTTTCCGTACATGGCCCAGCGCCGTTTGGACGGCGGCAAGCGCCCGCCGAACCCGGCGCCGAAACTGCTCGAATGCTGGCGTGAGGTGTATGCCGAGGTGCGACGTCATGTCGCTGGGAAATTGGCGGTTGGCGGCAAGTCCATGGGTGGGCGCATGGCCAGTTTGTTGGCGGATGAACTGGGTGCGGATGGGTTGGTGTGTCTGGGCTATCCGTTTTATGCGGTGGGCAAACCGCAGAAGCCTCGAGTCGAGCATCTGGCCGGCCTGAAGACGCCGACGTTGATTGTGCAGGGTGAGCGTGATGCGCTGGGTAACCGGGCGGCGGTGGAAGGGTATGCGCTGTCGCCGAGCATCGAGGTGATATGGCTGGTGGCGGGGGATCATGATTTGAAGCCGTTGAAGGCTTCGGGGTTTAGTCATGAGCAGCATTTGGAGGCTGCTGCGGTGAAGGTGGCTGAGTTTTTGGGCGTTCACTGAAACCGTGGCGAGGGAGCTTGCTCCCGCTGGGCTGCGAAGCGGCCCCAAAATCTTGGGAGCGCTTCGCCCTCCAGCGGGAGCAAGCTCCCTCGCCACAAGGGTCTACCGGTTAAAACGCTCTACCAGCGAATACTGGGTATTCGCTGTATGCGTCAGCTCTTCACTCAACTGCGCCGAGTTCATGGCCTGTTCCGAGGTCTGATCCGCCAACAGCGCAATCGTGCTGATGTTACGGCTGATCTCTTCGGCCACTGCGCTCTGTTCTTCGGTCGCGGCTGCAATCTGCGTGGTCATGTCGGTGATATTGGCCACCGCCTCACTGATGCCCACCAGCGCCTGATCCGCCTCCATCACCCGCGCCACACCTTCTTCGGCCTGGCGATGCCCGGCGTCCATAGTTTGCACGGCCGCCGCTGCGGTGTGTTGCAGCTTGGCGATCAGCGTATGGATCTGCCCGGTGGACTCCGCCGTGCGCTGCGCCAGCTGGCGAACTTCGTCGGCCACCACCGCAAAACCTCGGCCCATCTCACCGGCACGCGCCGCTTCGATGGCGGCGTTCAGTGCCAGCAGGTTGGTCTGGTCGGCAATGCCTTTGATCACATCGACCACGCCGCCGATTTCATCGCTGTCCTTGGCCAGTTGGGTGACGGTTGCACCCGTCTCGCCCACGGCCACCGACAGACGCTGGATCGCTTCGCGGGTTTCTCCGGCGATGTCGCGGCCGCGACCGGTCAGGCGGTTGGCTTCCTGGGTGGCATCCGCCGTGCGCTGTACATGGCTGGCGACTTCCTGAGTAGTCGCGGCCATCTGGTTGACCGCCGTGGCCACCTGTTCGGTCTCTACACGCTGGCGTTCCAGTCCGCTGGAGCTTTTATGCGCCAAGGTGTTGGACTGCGCCGCCTGGTCGTTCAGGTGCTCCGCCGTGTCTTGCAAGCGGGTCAGACAGGTCTTCAGACGCGCTTCCTGGCTGAGGATCGACATCTCCAGCCGCGCTTGCGCGCCTCGGCTGTCGGTGTACATCTGCGCGATCAGCGGGTCAGACGTGGTCTGCTCAGCCAAACGCAGCAAACGCTTGAGGCCGCGCTGCTGCCAGCTCAGCCCCAACAGGCCCAGTGGCACCGACAAACCCGCCGCCAGGGCAAAGCCCCAGTGGGAGTTGAGTGACGCGCCGATCATAAAGCTCAGTTGGCTGACCAGGATAAACGGCAGCCAGTCCTGCAACACGGGCAGCCACTTGTCGCGCTGCGGCACGGCCGACTTGCCCTGGTTGATGCGCTGATAGAGCGCCTCGGCCCGGCGGATCTGCTCGGCGGTGGGCTTGATGCGCACCGATTCGTAACCGATCACCTGGTTGCCATCGAAGACTGGCGTCACATAGGCGTTAACCCAGTAGTGATCGCCGGTCTTGCAGCGGTTCTTGACGATGCCCATCCATGGCAAGCCTTGTTTGAGCGTGGACCACATGTGCGCGAACACAGCCGACGGAACATCCGGGTGACGCACCAGGTTGTGCGGCGCTCGGACCAGTTCGTCGCGGGTGAACCCACTGATTTCGACAAAAGCGTCGTTGCAGTAGGTGATCACACCTTTGGCGTCTGTGGTGGAGATCAACCGTTGCTGAGCGGGGAAGGTACGTTCGCGCTGGGTAACGGGTTGGTTATTACGCATGGTTGTTCAATCCGCAAGGCTTTCAGGGGGTATCGGCACTTGCGGGCTTTTATTTAACTTGTTTTTGCAATAATCAGCCGGCCAGCATCGGGTAAGTAAACAGCCCGAAGTGAAGCAGGTTCAGCCCGAAGTGCGTAGCGATCGCAGCGCCCAACCCACCAAAGCGATACGCCAGGCCATAGCCAACTCCGGCGATGCTTGCCAGCAATACCCAATGCCAACCTGCGCCCAGGTGCATTAAACCGAATAGCAGCGAGGCCAGCAGCAGTGCCACATTCTCGCCGTAGGGCAGGTGTTTGAAACGCTCGCTCAGGCCGCCCTGGATGTAGCCACGAAACAATGCCTCTTCAACCAAGGTCACCAACAGCAAATTGTTCAATACCCACAGCCACGCCTGTTCCGGCCATTTGGGCGCCCAACTGATCATCCCCAGCAGCATTGCGCCACCCAGTGCTGCGACTGCCGCAAGTGTCAACGCCAGCGCAGTGACGCAGATCGACAGGCGCAAGGACCTGCGTGCCACAATCCAGGGGCAGGCCAGCAGCAGCCAGAAGCCGATCAGCGGTTTGTCCTGGTTGAGGTACATCGAGAACGGCACCGAATCAGGCGTAAAGCGTTGAGGTGCGATGCCCCGGCCGTTGTAGAAGCCTGGCAACCAATGCATCGCCAGGCCCAGCGCCAGCACGATAAACAAGCCGTGCCCGAGGTAACGCGCCCACGGGTTGCGTTGCTGGCGAACGGCGTAACCCGCGACCAGCAGCAAGACCACGGAGACCGCCGCCAGCATGCCTAATTGCCCGTAGGTCAAGGCCAGTACATAGCCAATGGAAAGCAGCACCAGGTACAGCCAGGGCAGAGCAATCATGTGAAATCCTTGAAAAAAACCGGCCGGCATTATAACGACCGGTTTTCGTTGCAGGCATGAAAACTCTTCCACGCAAAACGCTTGGGTGAAGTGATTGCAAAACCGGTTGGCGGCTGGTTATAGTTCGCCGGTCCAAATCCTTTCAAAAAGATCAGCACATGCCAGCTTCCCAGCGCATAGCGGTAGTCGATTCAGCGGTCAACGCTGTGGTCGTGCCGTGTGGGAACAAGCAGCCTGCGCAGATCAGTCACTACCCCCCACCTGTCAGCAGCACGCCGGTGTACGCAGTCGTATCACCGCCGGGTGTTGGCATTACGGGCTGATCAGCAATGTGCTGTTCCCGTCTGCCCGCCTGAAAAAAACCTATTGAATCTCAGCGTCAGCTGAATCGGCTTTTTTTGCCTGATGACAGGTGGTAACCATGTCTGTTTTTTCGAAACAATCCGTGGCCGCGGCGGCCTCGACGAGCCTGTTTGTCCTGCTGTGGAGCAGCGGGGCGATTTTCTCCAAGTGGGGCCTGGCCCATGCTTCGCCCTTTGCCTTCTTACTGATCCGTTTTGCCATCGCGCTGGCGGGCTTGGTGATCCTGGTGCCGATCCTCAAGCTGAAACTGCCGCGCACCGGCAAGCCCATGCTGTACGCGGCGGCGACCGGCCTGGTGTTGTTGGGTGCGTATCAGATTTTCTATCTGCTGGCCCTGGACCTCAAAGTCACGCCAGGGATGATGGCCACCATCATGGGTGTGCAGCCGATCCTCACCGTGGTGCTGATGGAGCGTCAGCGCTCGTTAAGCCGGTTGTTCGGCCTTGGGCTGGGGTTGGCGGGGTTGATCATGGTGGTCTATCAGGGCATCGGGCTCTCGGGTATGTCCCTGGCCGGGATGCTGTTCGGCTTGCTGGCGCTGGCGAGCATGACTCTGGGTTCGATCATGCAAAAACGCATCACCGACAACCCGTTGGGCACGCTGCCGGTGCAGTACGTGGCTGGGCTTCTGCTGTGCGCGGTGTTTGTGCCATTCCAGCCGTTCCACTTTGAGCAAAGCGCCAGCTTTTACCTGCCGGTGCTGTGGATGGGGTTGGTGGTTTCGTTGCTGGCGACGTTGCTGCTGTATCGGCTGATCGCGCGTGGCAATCTGGTGAATGTCACGAGCCTGTTTTACCTGGTGCCGGCGGTAACGGCGGTGATGGATTACCTGATCTTTGGCAATCGGCTGGCGTTGTTGAGCGTGTTGGGGATGGGGTTGATCGTTGTTGGGTTGGGGTTTGTGTTTCGTCGGCACTGAACTATGCACTGAGCATTGAATGACGAGCTGACTGCAACCGGCCAAAGTGAATGCTCCATCGGAGTACAGCTAATAGAAGTGTTGCACCTAACAGGTGCAACACCTCGCTGTAGAGCGTTTGAGGAGCGCTGAGCGGTCGACCATCGGTCACAAGTAAGATTGCTCTTACAGGCCAATCCTGTAATAATTCCGACCTTATTGTGGCCTATATCCTACCTCCCTGCAGGATATGTAGTACGCTCGCAAAGGGATATTGTGTCTATATTCGCATCGCGCAGTCTTTCTAATACTCTCCCGAATGACGTTAGCTTGGCGAACGTTGCGGTGCTGATGTGCTCGTACAATGGTGAGACGTTTCTTGCGGAACAGCTCGACTCCATTGAGCGGCAGAGTCACCATGGCTGGAGATTATTCATCTCCGATGATGGTTCCAAAGATGGCTCGCCAGCGATTTTTCAGCAGTACTGTAATCGTTGGGGCAGCGACCGTTTAAGCGTGGTGTCTGGCCCTCAGAAAGGCTTCGTGGCAAATTTTCTCTCGTTGACTTGTCGCTCTGAGATTCAGGCGGATTATTTTGCCTGGTGTGATCAGGACGATATCTGGAACGATGAGAAACTGCAGGTGGCTGTCGACTGGTTGCAAAGCCAGCCTTCGAATGTGCCAGCACTTTATTGCGGCCGGACTAAGTTGGTCGGCGATTCTGGCACTGCGCTTGGTTTTTCTCCCCTTTTCGCGCTACCTCCACATTTCTCGAATGCATTGGTCCAGAGCATTGCGGGCGGCAATACCATGGTTTTCAACCAGGCCGCGCGCGAACTGATCATCGAGGCAGGTTCGGATGTCGTCGTGCCCTCCCATGATTGGTGGGCGTATCAACTCGTTACAGGCGCGGGAGGCGTCGTTCACTACGATCCCGAGCCGAGAATGCAGTACCGCCAGCATGATGAAAACCTGATTGGCAGCAACTCCAGCTGGGCAGCACGTCTGGTTCGCCTACGGATGATTTTTCAGGGGCGCTTTTACGAGTGGAACGAACAGAACATTCGTGCTCTCGAAGCCATGGAGCATCGTCTTTGTGAGGAACATCGAACGACGCTTGCGCGCTTTAAAGGTGCACGCAGTCAAACGTTATTTAGACGAGTGCTGGGGTTCTGGTCTGCCGGTTTGTATCGACAGACGTTCATGGGGAACCTCGGGCTAATTTTTGCAACATTACTGAAAAAGATCTGACTCAATGACTATCTTAGTAACCGGCGGTGCTGGCTTTATCGGTGCAAACTTTGTATTGGACTGGGTAGCCCAGGCGGATGAGCCGGTCATTAATCTGGACAAGCTGACGTATGCTGGCAATCTGGAGAACCTCAGCTCGCTCGAGGGCGACAAGCGCCATGTATTCGTACAGGGCGATATCGCCGATACCCAGCTGGTCCAGCGCTTGCTCGCTGAACACCAGCCGCGCGCTATCCTGAACTTCGCTGCCGAGTCGCACGTCGACCGCTCGATCCATGGCCCGGAAGACTTCATCGAGACGAACGTCGTCGGTACCTTCCGTTTGCTGGAAGTCGTGCGTACCTACTGGAAAGGTCTGGATGCCGATGCCCAGCAATCCTTCCGCTTCCTGCATGTTTCGACTGACGAAGTCTACGGCTCCCTGGCCAAGGACGACCCGGCGTTCACCGAAACTCACCAGTACGAGCCAAACAGCCCTTACTCGGCGAGCAAGGCCGCGAGCGACCATTTGGTCCGCGCCTATCACCATACCTATGGTCTGCCGGTGCTGACGACCAATTGCTCGAACAACTATGGTCCGTACCATTTCCCGGAAAAACTGATTCCGCTGATGATCGTCAACGCACTGGCCGGTAAAGCACTGCCGGTGTACGGCGACGGTCAGCAAATTCGTGACTGGCTGTACGTAAAAGACCACTGCAGCGCCATCCGCCGAGTGCTGGAAGCCGGTACTGTGGGTGAGGTCTATAACGTGGGCGGCTGGAACGAAAAGCCTAACCTCGACATCGTGCACATCGTTTGCGCCTTGCTTGATGAGTTGCGCCCTCGCGCGGATGGCAAACCGTACAAGGAACAAATCGCGTACGTGACGGATCGTCCCGGCCACGACCGTCGTTACGCCATCGACGCTCGCAAGCTTGAGCGCGAATTGGGCTGGAAACCGGCGGAAACCTTCGAGACGGGCATTCGTAAAACCGTTCAGTGGTACCTGGACAATCAAGATTGGGTGAGCAACATCCAGTCCGGCGCTTACCGTGAATGGGTTGAGAAAAACTACTCTGAGCGTTCGGCATGAAGATTCTACTGCTGGGTAAAAATGGTCAGGTCGGCTGGGAGCTTCAGCGTAGCCTGGCGCCTTTGGGCCAAGTCCTGGCGCTGGATTCCAAAAGCCAGGACTATTGTGGTGACCTGAGCGATCTTGATGGCCTGGCAGCGACCGTGCAGCGGTTTGCGCCGGACGTCATCGTCAACGCGGCGGCTTACACCGCCGTCGACAAGGCCGAAAGTGAGCCCGCCCAGGCACTGCGCGTCAACGCAGAAGCTCCCGCGGTATTGGCAGCCGAGGCCCTCAAGCTCAATGCCTTGTTGGTGCACTATTCCACTGACTATGTGTTCGCTGGCAATGGTGATACGCCTTGGCAGGAAAGCGATGTTGTGGGGCCGCTGAGTGTCTACGGCACTACCAAACTTCAGGGCGAGCAGGCGATTCAGGACAGCGGTTGCGCACACCTGATTTTCCGCACCAGCTGGGTATATGCAGCTCGAGGTAATAACTTCGCCAAGACCATGCTGCGCCTGGCCACGGAACGTGACAGCCTGAACGTGATCGACGATCAATTCGGCACACCGACCGGTGCTGATCTGTTGGCTGATGTGACGGCGCACAGCATTCGTGCGATGAAGCTTCAACCAGAACTTGGTGGAATTTATCATCTTGCGGCTGGAGGAGAGACTACGTGGTGCCGTTACGCGCGCTTTGTGCTTGAACAGGCCCAAGCAGCTGGCGTGGAACTTAAAGTAGCTCCTGCGCAAGTTGGCGCGATAGCGACTGAGGTTTATCCTACTCCTGCCAAACGCCCCAACAACTCCAGATTGAACACCCAAAAACTGCAAAATGCCTTCTCATTGTGCTTGCCTGAATGGCAATCCGGTGTGGCACGGATGCTGATGGAAACACTAGAGAAATGAACATGCTCAAACGTAAAGGGATCATCCTGGCCGGCGGCTCGGGCACGCGTCTTCACCCAGCGACACTGGCTATCTCCAAGCAGCTGTTGCCAGTGTATGACAAGCCAATGATTTACTACCCGCTGACGACACTGATGCTGGCGGGTATTCGCGATATTCTGATCATTTCTACACCGCAGGATACTCCGCGTTTCGAACAGTTGCTGGGCGATGGCAGCAATTGGGGGTTGAACATTTCTTATGCTGTTCAAGCCTCTCCGGATGGTTTGGCCCAAGCGTTCATTATTGGTGAGGATTTTATCGGTAATGATCTCTCGGCTTTAGTTCTTGGTGATAATATTTATCACGGTCATCATTTTAATGAGTTGCTTCAAAGCGCTATGGTTCGTGAGAATGGCGCAAGTGTTTTTGCTTATCACGTGAATGATCCTGAGCGTTATGGAGTTGTTGAGTTTAATGATCAGGGTAAGGCTATTAGTCTAGAAGAGAAACCATCTGAGCCAAGGTCGAATTATGCGGTAACAGGACTGTATTTTTATGATCAAGATGTAGTTGAAATAGCAAAAGCGATCAAGCCGTCACCTCGTGGTGAATTGGAAATTACCGATCTTAATCGTGTTTATATGGAACGGGGTAAGCTTTCTGTTGAAATAATGGGACGGGGCTACGCATGGTTAGATACCGGCACACATGATTCACTTCTTGAAGCCAGTCATTTCATTGCCACTCTTGAACATCGCCAAGGGCTCAAAGTGGCCTGTCCTGAAGAAATTGCGTTTCGGCAAAAATGGATTGATGCTGAGCAACTTGAAAAACTTGCAGTTCCTCTTTCAAAAAATGGTTATGGGCAATACTTACGTCGCCTACTCCACGACACTATTTATTAAACTTGCACGATATGGCGGGGCCTGATGTTTGATTTGATATTTTTTAAGGGGCGAATACCCACCAAGTTGGTTAACTATTTATAGTTAGGGTTTTGGGAACTAGCTAAGCGTTGAGTGTTAAGTGTGCTTGAGCGATATTAAAGTTATTAATAATTTTTGAAGTATGGTCATAGCATGGTGGATAGATGAAGGTTGTCGATTTTTGCAAAGCAGGTTCCGGTGAATAGGCGAATCATCGAGTTGAGCTAGCTGAGCAGAAACGCCCGCTAAAAAGTACTGTCCATGCGTTCGAGCGGTACTAAAGATAAGGATGTTTGAAAGTGTCGTATAACAGACTGCATTTGATGCAGTCGCTACAGTATAGATATATGAAGGCTTTAGAGTGTACTTGAATATTTGAAATTTAAAGTGCTGTTTTTTTGGGGTGTTATAAATCAGTTCGGTTTTAAGTATTTTAAGGCACTCAACCAAATATCTTGAGGATATTAAATATGTGGAAAGAACTATGAAAAACGGTAGCGGTAACCCCAGCTCTCCTTTGAGCTTGGTTCTCTCCTTGTGGAAGAATAGATCACTTATCCGCCGAATGACTCGGCGCGAGGTCGTTGGGCGATATAAGGGATCGGTTATAGGCATAGCATGGTCGTTTTTTAACCCATTATTGATGCTTCTCGTATATACATTTGTCTTTTCTAATATTTTTAAATCGAGGTGGCCATCTGTATCAGGTAATAGCACTGGTGATTTTGCGATTATGGTTTTTATAGGCATGATGATTCATGCTTTTTTTTCTGAGTGTTTGAATAAGTCGCCTGATACGCTTTTGAATAATAAAAACTATATAACGAAAGTTGTTTTTCCGCTAGAGATACTGCCTGTAATTAATGCAGGAGGTGCGATATTTCATTTTATTATAAGCCTTTTAGTAACGGCTGTTGCACTAGTTTGGCTTGGGCATTTTCCAGGCGTCTCGGTACTATTTTTTCCAGTTCTTATAACCCCCCTTATCTTGGGTACTTTAGGTGTTACATGGATAACTACTTCGTTGGGGGTGTATGTAAGAGATATCGGGCAGCTGGTTTTGTTTGCAAGCTCGGTTTTGCTCTTTCTTTCTCCTGTCTTTTATCCGACTTCTGCTTTGCCAGAAAAATACCAGCTGTGGCTTTCATTTAACCCTCTCACATATTTTATTGAGGGAAGTCGCGGGATATTATTGTATGATCAAGCTCCAGATCTAATGCAAGTTTTAAGTTCGTATCTGATATCAATTTTCATTTTTTTTGTAGGCTATTATTGGTTTCAGAAAACCAGAAAAGGCTTTGCAGACGTTCTTTGAACTTATAGGTGTTAGTTATGACTGATCAGATATCAATACAAGTTGATTCGATTTCAAAGAATTTTTTGATTTACGATAAACCATTTTATCGTTTATTACAGATGATTATTGGTAGTACAAAAAATCTTTTTAAAGAACATGCGGCACTGAGAAACGTGTCTTTTTCGGTCACTAAAGGTCAAACGGTTGGCATAATCGGCCGAAACGGTTCCGGAAAATCAACACTGCTTCAAATAATATGCGGAACACTTTCTGCTAGCGCAGGGAGCGTTAGCGCAGATGGACGAATTGCGGCGCTGTTAGAGCTGGGATCAGGATTTAATCCAGAATTTACAGGGCTTGAAAATATCTATATGAGCGGGCAGGTATTAGGCCTGACAAACGCTGAAATTGACGCGCGGGTAGATTCAATAATCGCTTTTTCGGAAATTGAAGATAAGATACATCAGCCGGTTAAAACATATTCCAGCGGAATGTTTATGCGTTTGGCATTCTCAGTTATCGCTCACGTTGAAGCACAAATTTTAGTGATCGATGAGGCGTTGGCGGTTGGGGATGCATACTTTGTTCAAAAGTGTATGCGATTTTTAGATGACTTCAAAAAAAAGGGCGGCACTTTACTGTTAGTGAGCCACGATAGTACGGCAATTACAACATTGTGCGATAAGGTAGTTTGGCTCGAAAATGGTAGCTTGCGTGCGATTGGCGATGCTAAGACAGTCACTCAAGAGTACCTTAAGGACTATTATTCGAAGCAACAATCTGTTGGGTCTGTGGATGATGTCTCTATCGCAAGGCCACGAGATCGTAAAAATTTCGTAGACCCTAGGCAGGCATTGCTCAAGCATTCAACGTTACGTAACGATTTACAGATTTTCTCTCCTGAAAATTATGGGAATAGATTTGGAAATGGCGCTGCAAAGATTTCGAATGTAAGTTTAATTTCAAGCTCAGGTGAACCACTTTTGTGGGCAATAGGTGGTGAGTCAGTTAGTCTAGTTGTAAGATTCGAAACTTATGAGGTATTGAAAAATTTAATTGTTGGTTTTATTGTTAAAAATAAAAACGGTGTTTCATTGTTTGGTGATAATACGTGTTTAACTTACTTTGATGATCCGAAAAGCTCGCGGGGAAATGAAGTGTGGGATTGTCGTTTTGATTTTGATATGCCAATTTTACCAGCAGGGGACTACTCAATTACAGTAGCTGTGAGCGATGGAACCCAAGATAACCATCGTGTTAATGATTGGGTAGACGATGCTGTTATAATTAGGAGCGAGTCTATGAATATGGCCTCTGGACTAATAGGTATACCTATGCGAGAGATCGAAATGGTACAACTCGAAGGCGAATTGATACATGGATAGCAGGTCAAATAATTTTGATTGCGTAAGGTTGCTTGCAGCGCTTGCAGTTATTTATGGGCACGCCTTTCCTTTGGCTTTGCTTGGTAGCCCAACATTATTAGGTAATTCGATACAGGCGTTTGCGGTAAAGATTTTTTTTAGCATTAGTGGGTTTCTAATATGTAAGAGTTGGGTAAGCTCCGCAGGTCTTGGGAATTACATAGCAAAGAGAGCGCTGAGAATATTTCCTGCGCTGATAGTTTTGGTGTTAGTTACTGTTCTTATTGTTGGGCCAGTTCTGACTTCATTGTCATTTTCTGAGTATTACTCAAATTTGACAGTGTTATATTATCTTAAAAACATCATGCTTTATCCAGTCTATAACTTAGTGGATCTATTTTCATATAATTCGTACAAGGGTGCTGTGAACGGTTCTCTTTGGAGCCTACCTGTAGAGTTTTTCATGTATATATTGATCGCATTATTGGCAATTAAGCGAAAGCGAGCCGTTGATGCATCACCTTCATCCGTATTGTTTATTGCAACTGCAATTATGGTGTCGCTTAGTTTAAGGCTAGTACATCATACTACACCTGAAATTCATCCTGTCGTTTATGGTACAGACCTGATTAGCGCCCTTGACGTTGCTCCATATTTTTTAATAGGCGCATTGTATTCATACTATTCGTTAGAGCGATTCTTTGATATGGGGGTTGCGCTATTTCTGGTAGGTTTTGCAGTGTTGTTTCAGCCGACATCTTCAGTAATGCAGGAAGCTTTTCTTTACGTAGTGGCGCCCTATGTGATTTTAAGCTTTGCTACGACCAAAACAATATATTTACATCGAGTGGGTCGGTACGGTGATTTTTCTTACGGTATTTATCTTTATGGATTTTTGATCCAGCAAGTAGTGAACGCTGTAACAAAAAATAGTATTTCACCATTGCAAAATGCACTAGTGAGTATGCCATTGGCTGTACTGTGCGCGTGCTTATCTTGGCATTTTATCGAGAAGCCTGCGTTAAAATATAAAACGAATTTAAATTTTATTTTCATCAGAGGAAAACAGCATGGGTGAGGTTTGCTTTGTAACGGGCGGTGCGGGATTTATCGGATGCGCTTTGTCAGCATCATTAGTCAAACGATACTCTAAAGTTGTGGCTATTGATAATATGCATCCGCAAATACACGCAACTTCTGATCGGCCAGAATTACTCCATCCTTTAGTGGAGTTGATAGAGGGTGACATTACAGACCCTAAAACGTGGGAAAATGTCCTTGCACTCTACACTCCGAATGTGGTCTATCACTTAGCAGCAGAAACGGGTACAGGTCAATCACTCGTAGAGTCAAGCAGGCACGCTGAGGTAAATATTCTTGGCACTACCCGTATGCTAGATGCTTTTTCTGCTCATAACGTATTCCCTAGTCGCATTGTATTAACGAGCAGTCGCGCCGTATATGGCGAAGGTAGTTGGGCGGCCGAAGATGGAAAGGTCAGTTATCCGGGACAAAGAACCAATGAAATGTTGAAAAACTCTCTTTGGGATTTTCCAGGTCTAACTGCGCTGCCATTTAGGGCAAGCGAAACATTTACCTATCCTACTAGTATTTATGGGGTTACAAAGTTAAGTCAAGAGCAGTTGATTTCTTGCTGGGCCAACGCTTACGGAGTCAAAACTGCAGTTCTTAGATTGCAAAACGTATATGGCGTGGGCCAGTCGTTGACTAATCCATATACTGGCATAGTTTCGTTTTTTGCCCAAATGGCGAAGTCTAAACAGAGTATTCCTCTTTATGAGGACGGAAAAGTCGCCCGTGATTTCGTATATATTTCCGACGTCGCAAACGCTTTACTTGCGGCAGCTGAGAGTTCCGAGGAACACTTTATATGTGATGTTGGCTTGGGTGAGTCTGTAACAATTTTTAAATTGGCTGAAATCATTGCTGAGCATTACTCCGCGCCGGCGCCTCACGTGTGTGGGAAATACCGTAACGGCGACGTGCGGCACGCTAGTTGTGTGATTGACGATACATTGAATTCCCTGGATTGGAAACCGCAAGTCACAGTGGAGTCTGGTATTGATAAACTATGTAATTGGATCGATTCGTCATCAGTAAGAATGGTATTCAAATGACTACGAAATTTCAGAAAAACTTTGGAACATTACGCGTTCAATCTGTTCTCTATGGCAATGAAATCGCCAGGATTGAAAAAACCATCAGGCATTTAAATCGTGCTGCCGACTTGGCGATTGCAAAGGGAGTGTTTACATCAGTTTCGCTGATTTATGGCGACGCCTCTCCTCAGCGTGTATTGGATGAAGAAGCTCTACTGGAAATTTCTGCTGAATCTCATGCATTGAAGTCTATAGAGATAGATTTTTTTTCAAAAAATCTCGGTTCAGCTGCAGGGCATAATAGGCTTTTGGAGGGAACTGAGACAGACTTCGTCCTCATTATGAATCCGGATGTCATGATGGCACCTGATGCACTAATAGAGTTGGCTAGACCTTACACAGAGGCGAATGTCGGATTAGTTGAAGCCCGCCAACTCCCGATTGAGCATCCCAAGGATTACAATACCACTACAGGGGAAACCGATTGGGCCACTACAGCGTGTGCTCTCTTACCCACTGAACTTATTAAATCTATTGGTGGATTTGATAATGAATCCTTCTTTTTGTACTGCGATGATGTAGATTTGTCTTGGCGTATTAGATTAGAGAAGTTCAAGGTAATATATCAACCATCTGCTTCGGTTTTCCATGATAAACGCTTATCAGATGAAGGCACTTGGCTGCCGTCCAGCAGTGAGCAATACTACTCTGCTGAAGCTGCTCTGATGATGGCTCATAAATATTCCAGGCCTAAATTAGTTACAGAGCTTTTAGAGTCGTTTCAGCGCTCGGGGTCACAGAACTTAGAGCGTGCGGCTAAAGTTTTTATATCAAAGCGTGATCTAGGTAAACTTCCTTCTCCGATAGACAGTGCCCATAAAGTTTCTAGCTTTAATGGTGACTTCTATACTAATCATCGTTTTTCTCTGTGAATATCATGAATACATACGATAGCCCGTTTTTCCATGATAATGTTTATGGACACGCCCTAAAACTGTTGGAAAAAACCTCATCTGGAAGTGAGGGTGTCCATGTTGATATAGGTTGTAGCTATGCTCGTATCGCGGAAAAGGTTAGAGATGAATTAAATCGAGAATACTGTGGGTTCGACATAGATGAAGTCGCTCTGGAAGATCTAAGTACTCGAGGCTTTGAAACGGCCAAAATAGATCTTTCTCGACCTGCTGACGTTTTACGCATCGTTAGTGAGATCGTGGGCTCAAGGAAAATTGCATCGATTTCGATGCTTGACACCTTGGAACATATGACAAACCCTGAAGAAGTCGTAAATCTCGTTAGGGAGATTGCATCATCTAATCAATGTCCGGTAGTAATTTCAGTACCCAATTTTGCTCATCGGGATGTCGGTTTCAAGTTGGCATTCGGACGCTGGGACTATACTGAAAAAGGTATTCTCGATCGCACTCATTTTAGAGTCTTTACGAACGAAAATTTTAGTCGCCTTATGGCTAATGCAGGTCTGCACGAAATTGATAGATATGACGTGCAGATGGAGCTCAGTGACCAGAATTTCCCTGCATATCACCCCGCATTAGCCGCAAGCACGCCTCTACACACTTTTCTCAACGGCTTAAGAGAAAATGTAGACGGCTATGCTGCAACTAATCAATTTGTTCGGGTGTATTTACCAGGACCTGTTTCCAAAATTGAAAAAGATAGTCCCGTTAAGCGCCCGTTCCTCTCGGTTGTAACTCGGACTCAGGGTCGCCGATTAGATACCTTGAGAGATGTATTACTGTGCTTGTCAGCACAGACAAGTGAAGACTTTGAGGTGGTTGTTGTAGGCCATAAGTTAAGCAAATCTAACAAGCTTTTAGTAGAACGAGTTATAGAAGACTGCTTTGATGGCTTTAGGTCTAAAGTTCGGTTGGTACTCGTGGATAAGGGGAACCGTACTGAACCGTTGAATGTTGGCTTTAGTAGTGCTAATGGCGACTACATCGCGATTCTTGACGATGACGATATCGTGATGGCTAACTGGGTTGAAGCCTTTCATGACTTGGCGATCAAGTATCCAGGGCGTGTTCTTCGCAGCTCTACTGTTGCCCAGCAGTGGGTTCCAGTCCAAACGTTACATAGCACGACCGCAGTGCGTGCAGTAGGGGGAATGGAAAAGCGTTACCCTAGCAAGTTCGATTACTTTACCCATTTAATTGAAAACTCGACTCCGCCTGTTAGCTTGGCATTCCCTGCTGACTGCTTTAATCATATCGGCATAAAATTTGACGCTTCTCTGTCAACTACCGAAGATTGGGACTTTTTCATGCGGACTGCTTCAGTCTGCGGAGTGGGTTCTAGCGCCGAAATTACATCGATCTACCGACAGTGGTACACAGGAGAGTCTTCATTCACGATTCACTCTCCCACCGAGTGGATGGCCAATCATCACGCGATTTGGAAGAAGTTAGATGAGTTTCCTATTCTTCTAGACGCTGGAAGCTCTACGAGAATCAGGAATTTGGTTTCGTTCTGGCTAAGTAACCAGCCAGACGCAAATAAAGACAACGTGAATTTGGATAGGCTTCCTCATCCAGAACTCGAGCATGAAGCATATAAAAACGCATTACGTTTGCAGATACATCAAAGGCTGCATAGTCGTGCTTGGCGTTTAACTTATCCTATGCGTTTACTGGGCGTTCTAATAGGGCGTAAACACAGTTTCCCAATGCTCTGGGCGATGGACGCTAGCTCACTCGAGACGCTTAACAACTCTATTCAAAACTCTAATAGCATGAAGGTTTCGAGAAAGATAAAAAGCTTTATATCTCGAGTTAGGAGGTGAGGTTTTGCTCGCGCAGCTTGTCGGGACTGAGCTGCGCGAGCAACTACTTGAATTTAAAGAGACTGCCTCATGCTTAGAACATCTGTTATCGTTTGTACATATAATGGTGATTTGTATTTGGAGGAGCAATTAAATAGTCTTATAATTCAGGAGAGTTCTCCTGATGAAATTATTATCGTGGATGATTGTTCCACTGATAACTCTTGGGACTTGATTTGTTGCTTTGAAAAACTCAATCCAGAATTCAATATTCGAATTTTTAGAAATGAAGATAATTTAGGTTATATTAAAAACTTCTCATTAGCCGCTAATTTAGCTACTCATGAACTTGTTTTTTTCTGTGATCAGGATGACGTTTGGTCATCCGATAAGATTTGTAAAGTCGTCCAAAAATTTTCTGAAGATTCAAAGCTTACATGTTTGCATACTAACGCTTATGTTGTTGGCGAGAACCTCGAGGACCTTGGTAAAGATTTGTTCGCTATGCTAAAAATTAGCCGGCACGAGTTGAAACTTATGGACGTTGGTCGTTACTTTGAGGTGCTTCTCAGACGTAATGTCGTTACCGGCGCGACTATGGTAATCAGGCGGGATATTTTATCTAGGGTTTTACCCATCCCTACAGGCTGGATTCATGACGAATGGATTCCCATGGTTAGTTGTTTGATTGGAAGGGTTTCATACGAAAAAACTCGCCTCATTAGTTATAGGATACATCGTAATAACACGATAGGGCTAAATGGTGGTGGGCGTAAACTAATTTTTTTTACTCGACGCCAATTAATTAGGGAATTCTACAGTTTCAAAGCCTCTAAGTTGATAGGCCTGCAACAGAGAAATATAGCTTCTGATGCTGAGCGTAATTATCTAGATGCCTTTATTTCACATCTTCACTTTAGGGTTTTGGTCTCTGAACTACCTTACCGAAAAAAAGTCATTCCGATATTTAATAAGGTGCTAGATGGATCCTATTCACGGTTCAGTCGTGGGTGGCTATCAGCGCTACGTGATTTTTTATTTCTTTGAATATTTGGCTCGTTGAATTTCCGCCTTGTAATTGTTGCTAACAGGAGAAGTCTCATCTTGTTTGTAATGGTGTGGCGTTTAATATGGCTGTTTTTCATTATGCTGCACGCCGCCCTAATATATTGATTTATGCTGAGGAATAACAGTAAATGATCGTGCTGAAAAATCTTAACTCAACTTCGTTGAGGTATTTGTTTGTAAGTGCAGCGATTTCATTATTGCTGGTTTTTTTTGCTCAGGTTTTTTCTACGTCGTATGATCTAGCTGTTTCTTTTTCTAAGAACTCTACAAAGGAATGGTGTTTCACAGCGCTGGTAATTTTTCTTGTGTGTTTGTGCTTGGATTGTCTCGCTGGCCGAAAATACATTTCGATTCCCATAGTGTCATGTCTCTTATTATTGTTGTCAGGCATAAGCGGGCAAAAATATGGATATCGTTCGGAGCCACTTTATCCATGGGATTTTCTTTCTATAAATCAAGTCATTGATTTATTGCCCGTCCTTTTTAAAGAGCGACCTGGCGCTTCGGTTATCATCGCTGTTGTAGGGCTGGCTTTGATAGCATTTGTTATTTGTATTATTTATAAAATTTATAAGTGTGCAAAAATTAAGTTGAGGCGGCGACTAGGTATAGGAGGGGCTAGCTTTGTTGTTTTAATTTTTTGCTTGTACAGTATTAGTCCTCTGGGTACGACGAAACTTTATAATGTCACTGGTATTATGAATATGGCTTGGGATCAGTCTATTAACTATCCCAAAAATGGCTTTCTATTGGCGTTTTCTTTTAGTATCAATTCGGCCCTAATAAAAAAGCCAAAAATTGAAATAGAATCCGTTTTGCGTGATCTCGAAAATTCTGTAGAGGAAGTTGAATTAAGCAAAAATAAGATTGATGTCATAGTTGTAATGAATGAATCGTTTTGGGATCCAACAAAGCTACCTGGGGTTAGTTTTTCTTCTGATCCAATGCCAACAGTTCGATTGCTTCAAAAGGGTGAGGTTTTCTCGCCTGTATATGGAGGAGGCACGGCAAATGTCGAGTTCGAAGCATTGACAGGTTTTTCGAATGCTTTTCTTCCAACTGGCAGCCTTCCTTATCAGCAGTATATAGCTAGAAATACGCCATCTATCATATGGGCATTAAAAAATATTGGTTATAGATCGGTTGCTGTCCATCCTTATCATCGCTGGTTTTGGAATAGAGATCTTGTATACTCTAAATTAGGGTTTGATAGGTTTGTGAGCATAGATGAACTTCCAAAAAATAATAATAAAGGTCTATTTTTTTCGGATGAGCAGCTTTCTCGAGAAATAATAAAAATTATGGATGAAACTGATCAGCCAACTTTTTTGTTTGCGGTAACCATGCAGAATCATGGGCCTTATGAAAAGCTAAGGTATCCCGAGAAAAGTATTGATGTTCGTACGGATATAGATATTGGTAAGCTTAATTATGAGGGGTTGCAAACTTATACTGAAGGTATTCACGATGCAGATAGGGGGCTAAATATTTTGGTTTCTGAGCTTTCTAATCGAGCACGTCCAACTCTTTTAATTTTTTTTGGTGATCACTTACCAATGATGGGGCAAAATTTCGAGGTTTTTAAGGAGACGGGGTTCGTGGCGGGCGCGACTACCGATTTTTCTTCCGAACAACTAAAAAAAATCAGAACAACACCTTTTGTTGTTTGGTCAAATTCCCTTGGTGATTATAAGGGTGAAGGTTTAATTAGTCCGTCATTAATTCCTAATGTCATAGATAGTGCTGTTGGTCTTAATCACCCATTTTATGGGCGGTTTTTGGGCAGTGTTCGAAAAAACTACAGCGTGATAGAACAGAAAATATTAGGACGGGCGTCTGGGGGGCTTGAGGAAAATTGGCACGGAACATCTGAAAAAACAATTAATCAGTATCAGTCAATTCAATATGATTTAATGTTTGGTAAAAGACTATCTTCAAGTATTCTTTTTCCGGGTTTCCGTCCGGATTGTTGTGGTGAATCTAAAACGGATTTTGCAAATACAAAATAGCTCGTCGAAGCTGAAGTAATTAATTTAATAAATGTTTGTTTGAGAGGTTTTGATTTTTGTTCCCCTAAAGGTCCGACTTGCCAAATGAATCACTGGTTTTAGCTTAAAATGGTGATTTTTATTAAGAGGGTTGTCATCGGAGCTTTTCATGTCCGATGACTTTAGCTGCCACCCTACAATTGATAAAATGGCTATTGCGCGTTCGGACCTAACGTTATGTTGAGAAATATAGGCCGTTGCGATTTATTAATTGAACGTCTCAGCCTCTTCTAGGGTTTTAGCAAATTGGTCTTTGGAGGATAATGTTGGTTCTCCTTCAAAGTCCCAATTTATTGATAGTTTTGGGTCGTTCCACGCTAAGCTACGCTCGTACTGAGGAGCGTAATAATCTGTGGTCTTATAGAGAAACTCGGCTTTGTCTGACAGGACGACAAAACCGTGTGCGAAGCCTTCAGGAACCCAAAGTTGATGTCGGTTACTGGCGCTTAGGTGAGCGCTGACCCAATGTCCAAAGGTTTTAGAGCTTTTTCTCAAGTCAACAGCTACGTCCAAAACCTCACCGAGGATGACACGTACCAGTTTTCCTTGTGGTTGCTTAATTTGATAATGAAGCCCCCTCAGGACTCCCTTTACGGAACTTGAATGGTTGTCCTGAACAAATTTAACCGGTCGTCCTACAGCGTCTTCAAAGATTTTTTGATTGAAGCTTTCGTAGAAGAAACCTCGATCATCTCCAAAAACTTTAGGCGTAAAGAGAATGACTTCGGGAATCGTAAGAGGGGTAGCGTTCATAAACGTAAGGTCTCCGCTTGGAAGGTTAAATAGTATGTGCTTTGGCTGCACTCACGCGTGCCTTAGCTAATTCAATGTAATTCATGCGACAGAGGTCGCTGCAGAGGCTTCTGCCGATTGGCGAGTCCCAAGAAAATGATAACACTTGTAGTGTCAAACATGTGGTTCAAAAAAGGTCGAGTGATGTGATTTTGTAGCGGTCGTCATTGATCTGAATTCATGGTTTAGACGTGCGCTACTGCTTGATCTTCCTGCCAAGCGCAATCATAGCGTCTATTCTATATTCATAAGCGCCAGGGGCGCTTGGCTGTAGACGACGCAGTTATCTTGCTCTTAGAAAGATCCAGCATTCGTCGGAACGTCGAGTACCTTTTGCTATTTTCGTAAGCGGTGCCAATCCCACTACGTAGGCATTTTATAAACCCAAAATTTAAATTCGCCGCCTTATTCCGGGTGCTGTGCTTCCGGTCTTTTTCCTGGAGCCTATCCTGCATGATGCGTCCTGAAGCCAAAGTCGGAAAAGTCTATCTCTGACCAAACCCATCGACTTCCGAAAAACCATTGATAGCCCTGTCGCGTTGGGCAATCGGGGTATCAAGGTTGCTGTATTCGACCCGGGCTGTTTACTATTGAGCAATCGCGTGGAGTTCCTGTAGTTGGAATGCAACGGCTCCTGCCTTTGGCTCAAACGCCTTGAACCCGGATGTTTCAAAACGTCGCCCGATGCTGCCGACGAGGCTGTTATTTTGGCCGTGCAACAACTGAACAGGCTGTCGGATTGCTTCGACGTCTGACGCATTAATCGCACCAACTGTTGACGCCGCGATTCTTTGTCTAGTTCGGTGTAATCAAGGACCTTAAGTGGCCTGCCTGGCAGAAATAGCCTTTCGCCAGAAGTGGATTGATGCCGCCATTTGGAGACGGTTGCGGCACCACTCTGCAAGAATGGCTACGGCCAATACCCCAAGCGTTTACTGCGTGACCAGATGATTACGGGTGCCTAGCGGGCCGATAATTTCCCTGGTCGCAACACCAACCACAACGCCCCCCCAATCAACACCCCCCCATACAAATGCGCCATCGACAACGGCTCCCCCAGCAACAACGCGCCCCACAACACCCCAAACGGCGGAATCATAAACGTCACGGTCATCGACTTCACCGGCCCAATCGATGACAGCAAACGGAAGTACAGGATGTAGGCAAACGCCGTACACACCAGCCCCAACCCGAGCAACGACGACCATACCTGCCAGCCACCCCAGCTCGCCGGTGGGTGGCTGATGGCGCTGTAGGCAAAGAGCGGCAGTAAGAACAGGGTAGCGCCGAGCATGCTGCCCAGCGCCGAAAGTCGGCTGTCCAGGCCGCCGCGCTGATCGAGCCAGCGCCGCGCCAGGAACCCGGCAAAGCCGTAGCACGTGGTGGCCAGCAGGCAGGCCAATGCGCCCATCAACAGGTCCCTATCAAAGGCTACCGGCCCGGCACGGGTCAGTACTCCTATGCCGAACAGGCCCAAACACACGCCCGCGATTTTGGACGGGGTCAGGCGCTCACTGAAGAACAACCCGCCAATCAATACACCCATCAACGGCGTGGTGGCGTTGAAGATCGCCGAGTAACCCGCCGGCAGCACCTGGGCCGCCACGGAGTACATGGTGGCGGGAATCCCGGAGTTGATCACGCCGAGCAGCAGCACGGTCTTGAACTTGCCCTGGAAGTCCCAGTTCACGCGCATCACGGTGAGGATGACCAGCAGGCCGGCTGCCGCAATCGACACGCGAAAAAACGCAGTCGGCACCGTGCCGATTTCCGGCGCGATGATACGCATGAACAGGAAGCTGGCGCCCCAAATGGCAGCCAGCCCCAACAGGTACAGGGTGTCGACAGGTCTCACGGAACACTCCTACATCAATAAGGCGGCGAGTGTTGCCCAGTGGCCTGCGCGACACAATCGCTAATTACAGGACAAACCGGGTGACCATGCCGTTGAGGTCCACCGCCAGGCGTGACAGTTCCTGGCTGGCCGCCGAGGTCTGGGTGGCACCGGCGGCGGTCTGGGTCGACAGGTCGCGGATGTTCACCAGGCTGCGGTCGACGTCGCGGGCCACCAGCGCCTGTTGCTCGGCGGCACTGGCGATCACCAGGTTGCGTTCACTGATCTGCGAGATGGCCGCGGTGATTTTTTCCAGGGCGCTGCCGGCGCTGTTGGCTCGTTGCAAGGTCTGGCCGGCGTGTTCGGCGCTGCTGTTAAGCGCTTCGACGGTGCCTTGGGTGCCTTGCTGGATGCCGTTGATCATCTGCTCGATTTCTTCGGTGGAGTCCTGGGTGCGTTGCGCCAGCGAGCGCACTTCGTCGGCCACCACTGCAAACCCACGCCCGGCCTCGCCTGCGCGGGCGGCTTCGATGGCGGCATTAAGCGCCAGCAGGTTGGTTTGCCCGGCGATGCCGCGGATCACTTCCAGTACTTTACTGATGTCCTGAGCCTGCACCGCCAAGCCTTCGGCCTTGCTGGACGCGCCGAGCACTTCGTCCACCAGGTTCTGGATCGAGCTGATGGTTTCGCTGATCTGGTAATGACCGTGCTTGCTGTCTTCGTCGGAGGCCTTGGACGCCTCGGCGCTGGACACCGCATTGGCCGCGACTTCGTCCACTGCCGCGCTCATCTCGTTGACGGCGGTGGCGGCCTGTTCGATTTCATCGTTCTGCGCTTGCAGGCCACGGGTGCTCTGTTCCATCACTGAACTCATCTCTTCGGCGGCGGACGCCAGTTGCTGCGCCGACTCGCTGATGCCATGAATGGTGGTGCGCAACTGGTCCTGCATGGTGGCCAGGGCCGTCAGCAATTGCGCCGGTTCGTCGCTGCCTTTGACCACGATGGGCTGGCTCAAATCGCCACCTGCAATGCTGCGCGCCACGGCCAGCGCCTGGCCGAGCGGGGCGGTGATGCTGCGGGTCAGCAGCCAGGCGAGCAACAAGGTCGCGATCAGTGCACACACAATGATCAAGCCGACCACCCACTGCGCGCGGGTATACATCTGCGCCGCCGCGTCCGCTGCGGCTTCCACGCCTTGCTGATTGAAGGTGATCATGTCCTCCAGGCTTTTATTCAGGACCGTGCCCTGAGGGCCGATGCGTGTGTTGAGCAGGTCGATGGCGTCTTGCTGCTGGTCCTTGTCGACCAGCTCCATCATCTGGCTGACGATGCTGTTGTAGGTGTTCACATCGCTGTTGAGCTGCTTGAGCATGGCGCGTTCATCGTCGCTGCTGAGCAGGTCCGTGTGGTGCTCAAGCAGGGTTTTTAGTTCGTTGCGCTGGCTGGCGATCAGGCTTTTGCTGGTGTCGCGGATGCGTGATTCGTCGGTGGTCGCCATGCGCATCGACTCCAGGCGGATGCTGGCGATGCAGGCCGCCGCGTCGTGGATATTCTCGATGCTCGGCATCCACGACTCTTCAATCACCAACGCGCTTTCGCGTAGCTTGGCCATCTGCCCCAGGCCAAACATTCCGACGATCACCAGCATGCTGGCCAACACCCCAAAACTCAGGCTGGCGCGCAGACCGATCGGCATATTCCTCAATGACATCTTAGTGCTCCTTAGGCGGTTTGAACCGGTTCCCGGGTCGGTCTTCAGACCTTGTTAGGTTGGGAAAGGGCGCGCTATATATCAAAGTGCCATCAAGGTAGTAATCGGGGTTTCCCCTAAGTGGTATCAAGGGTGCTACATAAGTTGTGAATTCACAGGTTGATGCGGTTTCTGCTCGGTGAGCGTATAGCCACGCGGTTTCAAGCCTGTAGCGGTGGTGCCAGTGACTTTTGTTGTGTTTATTGACCGATTGGTCGAATTGTGAAAATTGAAAATAAATCTACAAATTGGATGATGTTGTGCAGTCAGGCCGCGCAAATCATCCTTCTCCTGCCTCGATTCACTGGCTAAGCTCAGGCATCCAGATACCCGTTCGAGGTTGCCCGCATGTCGTCATCCGCCCCTGCCATTGCCCGCATGATCCTCGATGGCTTCGACGATTACCGTGAGCACTTTCGTCAGATCACTGACGGTGCCCGCGAACGTTTTGAAACGGCTCAGTGGCAACAAGGGCAGGCGGCGTCGGCGGCGCGGATCAATTTGTATGAAGAGAAGGTTGCTGAAGTCACGGCGCGCCTGCGGGCTAACTTCGATGCGGCGACATTGCTGGCGGTGGACCTGTGGCCGTTGGTCAAGAGCGCGTACATCGGCCTGATCGACCTGCGTTTTGACGATGAGCTGTCCGAGACCTGGTACAACTCGATCTTCTGCGGGCTGTTCAGTCATGACCTGATCAGCGACGGCTGCATGTTCATCCACACCACGCGGCCCAGCCTGCGCCGGGCGCGTGCGGCGCAAACCCGCACGTATCAGCCTGCGGGCGACCTGGCGGCGACACTGGCGCAGATCTTCGCCGATTACCGCTTCAGCGAAGCCTACGCCGACCTCGACGGCGACCTGCGCCGCCTCCAGGCGCAGTTGCGTGAAAACCTGCCGGATTGGGTGTGCAAAGACCCAGAGCTGAGTATCGAGCTGTTTTCTTCGGTGCTCTACCGTAATAAAGGCGCCTATCTGGTCGGCCGCATTTACACCCGCGATGAGCAATGGCCACTGGTGATTCCGCTGTTACACCGCGAAGGGCGCGGTATCCAGATCGACGCGCTGATTACCGATGAAGCCGACGTGTCGATCATCTTCTCCTTCACGCGCTCTTACTTCATGGTCGATGTGCCGGTGCCGGCGGAGTTTATCGGCTTTCTCAAGCGCATCCTGCCCGGCAAGCATATTGCCGAGCTATACACCTCGATCGGGTTTTACAAGCACGGCAAGTCGGAGTTCTACCGTGCGTTGATCAACCACCTGGCCACTACCGATGATCAATTCATCATGGCACCCGGCGTGCGCGGCATGGTCATGAGCGTGTTCACGCTGCCGGGTTTTAATACCGTATTCAAGATCATCAAGGACCGCTTTTCACCGTCGAAAAACGTCAACCGCGCCACGGTGATCGAGAAGTACCGGCTGGTCAAAAGTGTTGATCGCGTGGGGCGCATGGCCGATACCCAGGAGTTCGCCGACTTCCGCTTTCCCCTAAGCAAATTCGAGCCCGAATGCCTGGCCGAACTGCTTGAAGTCGCCGCCGGTACGGTGCAAGTTGAGGGCGATACGGTACTGATTCGCCACTGCTGGACCGAGCGGCGCATGACCCCGCTCAACCTTTACCTGGAGAACGCCAACCCCGCCCAAGTGCGCGAAGCCCTGGAAGACTACGGCCTGGCGATCAAGCAGCTGGCGGCGGCGAACATCTTCCCCGGCGACATGCTGCTGAAGAATTTCGGCGTCACCCGCCACGGTCGTGTGGTGTTCTATGACTATGACGAGATCTGCTTTCTCACCGAGGCCAACTTCCGCCACATCCCCGCACCGCGCACGCCTGAAGATGAAATGGCCTCCGAGCCCTGGTACTCCATCGGCCCGCTGGATGTGTTCCCGGAAGAGTTCCCGCCGTTCCTGTTTGCCGATGCCGGCCAGCGCAAGCTGTTCGACGAGTTGCATGGCGAGTTGTACAACGCCGACTACTGGAAAGGCCTGCAGGAAGCGATTCGCGCCGGCAAGGTGATCGATGTGTTTCCGTATCGGCGCAAAGACCCGCTGTAAAACGCCTATTCCTGTGGGAGCGGGCTTGCTCGCGAAAGCGGTGCATCAGTTGACCATTAAGGTGACTGGCACACCGCATTCGCGAGCAAGCCCGCTCCCACATTTAGAGAGGCGTCTGCCAGATCAGCTGCTTTTCTGCCACACTTGCCGGCCGTGCATAAATAGACGACCTGCAAAGTACCTGATGACTGACCAAGCGCCCGCTATCGACCAACTGCTCAAAAACCTCGATCACGCCATGCTCGCCGACCGCCACCGCTTGCGGCGCCAGTTGCTTGAGCTGCGCAAGAAGCCCGACGAGGAGAAGCTGGCGCAGTGGGTCACGCGTATGCAGGCGTCCTGCGCCCAAGTCACTGCGCGGCGTGCCAGCCTGCCAGTGATTCGCTATGACGACAGCCTGCCGATCGCGGCCAAGCGTGACGAGATCAAAGAGGCGCTAAACAAGCATCAGGTGTTGATAATTGCCGGCGAAACCGGCTCGGGTAAAACCACCCAGTTGCCGAAGATCTGCCTGGAGATTGGGCGCGGCCAGTACGGCCTGATCGGCCATACCCAGCCGCGCCGAATTGCTGCGCGCAGCGTCGCCAGCCGGGTTGCCGAAGAGCTTGCGACACCCCTGGGCGCGCTGGTCGGCTATCAGGTGCGTTTCGAAGATCAGAGCGATTCCAACACGCTGATCAAGCTGATGACCGACGGTATTTTGCTGGCGGAAACCCAGAACGACCGTTATCTGGAACGCTATGACACCATCATCGTCGACGAAGCCCACGAACGCAGCCTGAACATCGACTTCCTGCTCGGTTACCTGAAAACCCTGCTGCCGCGCCGCCCTGACCTTAAGGTCATCATCACCTCGGCGACTATCGACCTGGAGCGTTTCTCCAAGCACTTCGACGATGCGCCGATTGTCGAGGTCTCGGGCCGCACCTTCCCGGTGGACACCTGGTATCGCCCGCTGACGCTGGAGCAGGACGAGGAGGGCAACCGCGTCGAGGATGACTTGACCGTCGACCAGGCGATCCTTGCCACCCTCGACGAAATCGCCGCCTATGAGCGCAGCGAACGCCGCAGCCCCGGCGATGTGCTGGTGTTTTTGCCGGGCGAACGCGAGATTCGCGATGCCGCCGACATGCTGCGCAAGGCCCAGCTCAAACACACTGAAATTCTGCCGCTGTACGCGCGCTTGTCGCCCGCTGAACAGCAGCGGATTTTCCAGTCCCACCCAGGCCGCCGTGTGGTGCTGGCGACCAACGTCGCGGAAACCTCGCTGACCGTGCCGGGCATTCGCTATGTGATCGACAGCGGCACTGCGCGCATCAGCCGCTACAGCTACCGCGCCAAGGTGCAGCGCCTGCCGATCGAAGCGATTTCCCAGGCCAGTGCCAACCAGCGCAAAGGCCGCTGCGGCCGGGTTGAGCCGGGCATTTGCATTCGCTTGTACAGCGAAGAAGATTTTATCGGTCGCCCGGAATTTACTGACCCGGAGATCCTGCGCACCAACCTCGCCGCCGTGATCCTGCAGATGCTGCACCTGCGCCTGGGCGAAATCACCGACTTCCCGTTTATCGAACCGCCGGATGGCAAGGCGATCAGCGACGGTTTCAACCTGCTGCAGGAACTCTCGGCAGTCGACCGCAACAGCCAGCTCACACCCCTGGGCCGCCAGTTGGCGCGCCTGCCGGTGGACCCGCGCATGGGCCGCATGCTGCTTGAGGCAGCCAAGCTCGGCAGTTTGCAGGAAGTGTTGATTGTGGCCAGTGCCATGTCGATCCAGGACCCGCGCGAGCGTCCGCCGGAGCGTCAGCAAGCCGCCGACCAGGCCCACGCACAGTGGAAGGATGTGGATTCGGACTTCGCCGGGCTGGTCAATCTGTGGCGCGGCTTTGAAGAACAGCGCCAGGCACTGACCGCCAGCCCGTTGCGCAACTGGTGCCGCAAGAACTTCCTGAATTACCTGCGCCTGCGCGAGTGGCGTGACTCCCATCGCCAGTTGAGCCTGATCTGCCGTGATATGCAGCTGACGGTCAACAAGGAGCCGGCCGACTTTGCGAAACTGCACAAAGCGGTGCTGTCCGGTTTGCTCAGCCAGATCGGGCAAAAAACCGAAGACGGCGATTACCTCGGCGCACGGCAGCGGCGTTTCTGGATTCACCCGTCCTCAGGCATCGGCAAAAAACGCCCGCAATGGCTGATGACTGCCGAACTGGTAGAAACCACCAAACTGTATGCGCGCATGGTAGCCAAGATCGATGCCGACTGGATCGAGCCGCTGGCCGGGCATTTAATCAAGAAAAACCACTTCGAACCGCACTGGGAAAAAAAGCGCGGCCAAGTGGTGGCGTTTGAGCAGATCACCCTGTTCGGGCTGATTGTGGTCGGGCGCCGGCCGGTGCATTACGGGCCGATTGACCCGGTAGTGTCCCGCGAGTTGTTTATTCGTGAAGGTTTGGTACGTGGCGAGATTCAATCCCGCGCCAAATGCCTCACGGCCAACCAGCAACTGCTGGAACAGCTCGATGAACTGGAGGCCAAGGCCCGTCGTCGCGATATTCTGGCGGACGAAGAGACCCTGTACGCCTTTTATGACGCGCGCTTGCCGGCAGAGATCCACCAGACCGCCACGTTCGACAGCTGGTACAAGGTCAACAGCCAGAAAGACCCGCAACTGCTGATCATGCGTGAAGAAGACGTGCTGGCCCGCGAGGCCAGCGAGGTCACGGCCGCGCATTACCCGGACACCCTGCACCTGGGCGACCTGGAACTGGCCCTGAGTTACCACTTTGAACCCAACCACCCGCGCGACGGCGTAACCCTGCGCGTACCGGCGCCGCTGTTGCCGGCGTTGCCGCCCGAGCGCCTGGAGTGGCTGGTGCCGGGTGTGATCGAAGCCAAGTGCATTGCACTGGTGCGCAACTTGCCCAAGGCGCTGCGCAAGAACTTTGTGCCGGTGCCGGATTTCGTCAAGGCCGCCCTGCAACGTATCGAGTTTGGCCAGGGTTCGTTGCCCCAGGCGCTGGGCCGCGAACTGTTGCGCATGACCGGCGCGCGGGTCAGCGATGAGGCCTGGACCGAGGCCGCGCAGCAGGTGGAAAGCCACCTGAAGATGAACCTGGAGGTGGTCGACGGCCAGGGCAAGTTCCTGGGCGAAGGCCGCGATCTGGCGGAACTGACCGCACGTTTTGCCGAAGCCAGCCAGGCCGCATTGGCCGTACCGCAAACCGCGAAAAGCCAGCAACCGGTGGAGGCGAAGGTGTTTGCCGCCGTGGCGGAAAAGACTCAGCAAAAGATTGCTGGCCTGTCGATGACGGTCTATCCGGCACTGGTCGAAGAAAACGGCACGGTCAAGGAAGGGCGTTTCTCCACCGCCGCCGAAGCCGAGTTCCAGCACCGCCGCGCCTTGCAGCGCCTGCTGATGCAGCAACTGGCGGAGCCGGCAAAATTCCTGCGCGGCAAGTTGCCTGGGTTGACCGAATTGGGCCTGATGTACCGTGATCTGGGGCGTATCGACGCGCTGGTGGAAGATATTCTGCTGGCCAGCCTCGACACCTGCGTGCTCGAAGGCGAAGCCAGCCTGCCGCGTGACGGTGCCGGGCTGGCTGCGTTGGCCGAACGCAAGCGCGGCAGTTGGGCCGAGCACGCCGAGCGCCTGGCGCGCTTGACCCTGGACATACTGAAACTCTGGCACGGCCTGCAGAAGCGCTTTAAAGGCAAGATCGACCTGGCTCAGGCGGTGGCGCTGAACGACATCAAGCAGCAACTCGGCAACCAGGTGTATCCAGGTTTTGTGCGCGAAACCCCGGCGCAATGGTTCAAGGAATTGCCGCGTTTTCTCAAGGCCATCGAACTGCGCCTGGAGAAACTGCCGAGCCAGGTGCAAAAAGATCGGGTCTGGAGTACCGAGCTTGGCGGCTTATGGGCGCAGTACCAGAACCGCCTGAACAAACACGCCCAGGAAGGCAAGCGTGACCCGCAGCTGGAGCTGTACCGCTGGTGGCTGGAGGAATACCGGGTGTCGCTGTTTGCCCAGCAGTTGGGCACCAAGGTGCCGATTTCCGATAAGCGTTTGAGCAAGCAGTGGAGCCTGGTCGAGGCCTGAACACTGTAGATGAGCGGCTATTGTGGCGAGCGAGCTTGCTCGCGCTGGGCTGCGAAGCAGCCCCAACCTGGGCACCGAGGTATATGAGTTGAAACGCGGTTGCAGGCAATAGGGGCCGCTGCGCGCCCCAGCGCGAGCAAGCTCGCTCGCCACAGGGTTTGTGTACAGCCGTTACAGCGGGTGGCGCCAAATCTGCAGGGTTGTGGCAAACTTCGCAGTCATAAAGACCGGTAACGCCGCGAAACACTGTGGCGCGCCGGGATAAAGCGTTGCCAGTTTGCTGCCCGCTGGAGGGCATCGAACGACTTAAAGTTTGGTACGAGGGTACCAATTTCTTCTCTGCCTGACAGATTTAGAGGAACGACCGTGCATAACGTCGTCATCAGCGGCACTGGCCTGTACACCCCGGCCAACAGCATCTCCAACGAAGAGCTGGTGCAGTCTTTCAATGCTTACGTGCAACAGTTCAACAGCGACAATGCGGCGGCCATCGAGCGCGGTGAGGTGCAGGCGCTGACCGAGTCCAGCGCGGCTTTTATCGAGAAGGCTTCTGGCATCAAGAGCCGCTTTGTGATGGACAAGGACGGCATCCTTGACCCGCAACGCATGGCCCCGCGCTTGCCTGAGCGCAGCAACGACGAGTGGTCGGTACTCTGCCAGATGGCCGTCGGCGCCGCCGAACAAGCCCTGCAGCGCGCCGGCAAGACCGCCGCCGACATCGATGGCGTGATCGTCGCCTGCTCCAACCTGCAGCGCGCCTACCCGGCCATCGCCATTGAAGTCCAGGAAGCCCTGGGCATCGCAGGTTTCGGTTTTGACATGAACGTGGCGTGCTCCTCGGCCACCTTCGGCATCCAGAACGCCGCCAACAGCATCCAGTTGGGCCAGGCTCGGGCGATCCTGATGGTCAACCCGGAAGTCTGCACCGGCCACCTGAATTTCCGCGACCGCGACAGCCATTTCATCTTCGGTGATGCGGCCACGGCGGTGATTCTTGAGCGTGCTGATCTGGCGACCTCCGAACACCAGTTCGACGTAGTGAGCACCAAGCTGCTGACCAAGTTTTCCAATAACATTCGTAACAACTTCGGTTTCCTCAACCGCACCGCCGAAGAAGGCATCGGCGCGCCGGACAAGCTGTTCGTGCAGGAAGGCCGCAAAGTCTTCCGTGATGTCTGCCCAATGGTTGCCGAGTTGATCGGAGTACACCTGGAAGAAAACCAGCTGAACGTGACCGACGTGAAGCGCTTCTGGCTGCACCAGGCCAACCTGAGCATGAACCACCTGATTGTGAAGAAACTGCTGGGCCGCGAAGCCTCGGTGGAAGAAGCGCCGGTGATCCTTGATACTTACGCCAATACCAGCTCGGCGGGCTCGGTGATCGCGTTTCACACCTATCAGGATGATCTGCCCAAGGGCGCTGTTGCAGTGCTCAGTTCGTTCGGCGCGGGTTATTCGATTGGCAGCGTGATCCTGCGCAAGCGCTAATCTTGTGGGAGCTGGCTTGCCTGCGATGGCATCACCGTGGTGTGACTGATCCACCGAGGTGCCTGCATCGCAGGCAAGCCAGCTCCCACATTGATCCTATTTCCAAGGCAAGATCGAGGTTTGAATGGCAGCAGCGGACGACGCGCACCTGCTTGAACGGCTGCTCAAGGGCGAGCAGCGGGCCTACAAGGAACTGGTCACCACCTACCAGAGCGCCATGCGCGCGGTCGCCTATGCCATTGTCGGCCAGCGCCACGCCGATGAAGTGGTGCAGGACGCCTGGCTGTCGGTGGTGCGTAACCTGGCCAAGTTCGAGGGGCGCTCCAGCCTCAAGACCTGGCTGCTGACCATCACCGCCAACTCCGCCAAGGGCCGCTACAAACAGAATCGCCGGGAAGTATTGCTCGATGATTTGCCTTCGCCCCACGGCACCATTGGTGATGACCGCTTCGTCCCCGACGACGGCCACTGGGCCGTTGCGCCTTACGCCTGGCACCAGGACACACCGGAAGCCTTGCTGACCGAGGATGAGCTGCGCAAGTGCCTGGAGCATACAATCCTGAGTTTGTCGGAGCTGCAAAGCAGCGTGCTGGTGCTGCGTGAACGCCAAGGCCTGGAATTGGAGGAGATTTGTAATCTTCTGACCCTCTCGCTCTCCAATGTTCGTGTGCTGTTGCATCGAGCACGGCTTAAAGTCTTCGCCACGGTGGAGCATTTTGAGGAAACGGGCGAATGTTGACCTGTAAGGAACAAGTGGCGCGGTCCAGTGATTATCTCGATGGGCAATTGACCTTTCGAGAGCGTCTGCTGGTGCGTCATCACTTGATGTTCTGCCCCAACTGCCGGCGATTTATTCGTCAGATGCGCCTGATGCAGGCGACTTTGAAGATTTTGCCAGAGGAGCCGGTAAAGGATGCTGATGCGTTGGCTGAGCGGCTGGCTGCCGAACGGCTCAAGGATCAGTAAAGGCGGGGTAAAGGCAGGCTCGCGTGGGTGAGTCGAACGGATGATGGGGATCGATCCGCCCACGCAAGGCTGTTAGAGAAGCGCTTCAAGCGGCAAGCTTGAAGCTGCAAGTGAAGCGTACATTCTTGACGCTTGTAGCTTGAAACTTACCGCTGTCTTACTTAGAACTTGGCTTCAGCATCCAGCTGCAGGGTGTTGGTGTTGGCATCACGCTGCGTGCGGCTGGCGTAGTCAGCCTTGGTCAGGAAGTACGTAGCGCCGAGGGCGAAGTTCTTGTCGATGTCGTAGCTGACTTTGAGCTTGTGGCCGCGCGAGCCGGTGGTGCCGTTGGCGAAGTCCGAATCTGTGAAGGCGCCTACCACCGCGTCACGCTGAGTATCGCGGTAGTTGTAGTCCAGGTTGAAACCAAACACCTTGGACTTGGCACCGATCAACCAGGCAGTGTCCTGATCGGTCACCGCATCGTTGTTTTTCACGTACTGGCCGTAGAACGCCAAAGGCACGGCCAGGCCGCCGATGTCGGCTTGGGCAAAGCCTTCATACAAGCGGAATTCGTTGTTGGCCGAGTTGCCGTTGACCGCCAGCGCGCATGGCGTGGTGGTGGTTGTGCAGCGGCTGTCCTTGTCGTTCTGGTAGGCGTAGACGCTGCCGCCCAGGGTCATTTTCAGGTTGTCGGTGAGCGAGAAGCGCGTGCCCAACTGGCCGGACGTCAGGCGCAGGTCATGGCGAAATTGCACGCCGTCGCCGTCCACGTTGTCCTTGAGGTTGTAGTTACCCAGGCTGCCGAACAGCTCGGCGCTGCCGCCCAATGGGTACTTGTAGGTGACGGCCAGGCCTTCAGGGTTGATGTCGCTATCCCAGATAACGTCGCCCATGTTCACCCACGGTTGCAGCATCTTGCCGCCGATCACGTGCAGGTTCTTGATCTGGTCCGGGTGGTAGTCGATGTAGCCCAGGTCCAGCCAGATCGACTTCTTGTCGAAGTAGTTGTCCTGATCCTGGTTGGTGGAGCGCGCGTCATCACTGCTGCCGGTGGCCACGCGGATGCCGGTGTCGACCTGGGAGTTGATCTCGGTGTAGGCGCCCAGGCGAGCACGGATTCGCTGACGGTCTTTGTCGCGGCCGCCGTTGTTGGATTCGCCCTGGATTTTCACGGTTTCCTGACGGAAGCGCACATCGCCCTTGAGCTGGGTGCGCGCGGCCCAGGCCAGCTTCTGATCGAAGACGCTGAGGTCGTTGGTTTTCTTCGCGGTGGCCGCGATCTGCTCGTTGGTCTCTTGTTGAGCTTGCTGTGCGATCTGCTTTTCTTTCTGGTCCTTGGCTAATTCCGTTTGCAGTTCAGTGTACTGCGCAGCGGTGATCTGGCCGTTGGCCTTGAGCATGTCGAGCAATTTAGCGTCGACTGCAGCGCTGGCCGGAACGCTCAGGGCCAGCAACAGACCGCCACACAGGGCCGCCGCAGTTTTAGTGGAAGCAAGACGCATATCAATCTCCGAAAGTGAGGAGGGATGGCAAACCATCCAGGACACAACCGACCGATGACGGACGGAAAATAGCCGCCTGGTAGAACCGGGCGCTCTAAAAACAGGCGTCAGTATCGCGATCGTTTATGACGGAGTAGTGGCTAAGTGATTTCACCTAGATGACAAATTATTTAATCTGGAACTAATTGTTTCGAGGTTTGTCTCGCTCGTTTCAAGGTGTGCCCGCCGTCGCGATAGGCGATACTCGCCAGGCTTTCACGCCAAGAAACAGTGAGGATGCCGATGCCGCTGCAACGCCTGGACAGCCTGTCCGCAATCGCCCCAGAGGTCTGGGATGCCCTGGTGCCGCAGGCCCAACCCTTTGTGCGGCATGCCTTCCTGAGTGCGCTGGAAGACAGCGCCAGCCTGGGCCCGCAGTCCGGTTGGCAGCCCGAGCATTTGCTGCATTGGGAAGGTGAGCGACTGGTTGCAGCCTTGCCCAGCTACCGCAAGTGGCACTCCTACGGCGAGTACGTGTTTGATCACGGCTGGGCGGATGCTTGCGCGCGTGCGGGCATCGAGTACTACCCCAAGTTGCTGACGGCGGTGCCGTTCAGCCCGGTGAGTGGCCCGCGCTTGTTGGCCAGGAATGCCGAGGACGGGTTTGAACTGCTGGGCAGCTTGCCCGGTTATCTGGAAATCGAAGGGCTCTCCAGTGCCCATATCAACTTCACCGACCCGTTGGCCGATGCGGCATTGGCTGGGCAAGCGGATTGGTTGCAGCGCCTGGGCTGCCAGTTTCACTGGCAAAACCGCGGCTATCGCGACTTTCAGGACTTCCTCGATGCCTTGAGTTCACGCAAGCGTAAACAGATGCGCAAAGAACGCGAGCAAGTGGCGGGGCAGGGCATTGATTTTGAATGGTTACAAGGCCATGAGTTGAGCGAGGCGCAGTGGGACTTTGTCTATGCCTGTTACGCCAACACCTACGCGGTGCGTCGCCAGGCACCCTACCTGACCCGCGCCTTTTTCAGCCTGCTGGCCGAACGCATGCCCGAGGCGATCCGCGTGGTGCTGGCCAAACAAGGCACACGCCCAGTAGCCATGGCCTTCAGCCTGATCGGTGGTGACAGTTTTTATGGCCGCTACTGGGGCTGCCTGGCGGAGTTCGACCGCCTGCATTTTGAAACCTGTTTCTACCAAGGCATGGACTACGCCATCGCCCACGGCCTGCAACGTTTTGATGCCGGCGCCCAAGGCGAACACAAGTTGATTCGCGGCTTTGAGCCAGTTATTACGCGGTCGTGGCACTATCTGCGCCATCCGGGTTTGAAGAATGCCGTCGAAGACTTCCTGGAGCGTGAGCGGGTGGGGATTCTGGCGTATGCCGAAGAGGCGAGGGCTGCGCTGCCTTATCGGCAGGGCTGAACCATTGGTCTGGCAGGGCGGGCAGAAATTCTTGAAACCTCTATCCTGTATGTACAAAAGTACATACAGGATGTGTCATGCTTTTTGAGTGGGATGAGTCCAAAAATCAGATCAATATTGCCAAACACGGCATCGATTTCAATGACGTCCCCGATATCTTTCGGCATCCAATGCTGGCCTTACGCGATGATCGGGCAGATTATGGCGAAGATCGTTGGATCGGTATTGGCTGGATAAAACTATTAATGGGTGTGGTCGTATACACCGAACGGTGTGGTGATGTGATCCGTATCATCTCCGCTCGAAAAGCAACCAAGAAGGAGGCCAAATACTATGACGCAAACATCGAAAACTGATTGGGAGCGCTTGGCCAAGATGAGTGACGAAACAATCGATACCAGCGATATTCCTGAGCTGGACGCCGACTTTTTCCGGCGTGCGCAGCTACGTGTGCCGGTGAAGCAGGCGGTCACCATTCGGCTCGATGCTGATGTGCTGGAGTGGTTCAAAGGCCAGGGTACCGGCTATCAGACGCGCATCAATCAGCTATTGCGCCAGTACATGCAGGCTCATCAAGGCTGAGGTCAGCTTTCCTGGTCCAGCCCAGACCGCGAGACCCTTGGCGCTGATCAAGTAGTGTGGGAGCAGGCAAGCCAACTCCCACACGGTTTCGCGGTGTACTTTTAATCGATGCCGACAAACCCGCCGGTCTGGTGCTGCCACAACCTGGCATACAAGCCACCATGGGCCAGCAGTTCGGCATGGCTGCCTGTCTCTGCAATCTGGCCTTTCTCCAGCACTACCAGGCGGTCCATGCGCGCAATGGTCGACAAGCGGTGCGCAATCGCGATCACGGTCTTGCCTTGCATCAGGGTTTCCAGGCTTTCCTGGATCGCCGCTTCCACTTCCGAATCCAGCGCCGACGTCGCTTCATCCATGATCAGGATCGGCGCGTCCTTGAGCAGCACCCGCGCAATGGCAATACGCTGGCGTTGCCCGCCCGAGAGTTTCACCCCGCGCTCGCCCACGTGCGCATCCAGCCCGGTTCGCCCTTCGGCATCCGACAGCAGCGGGATGAACTCATCGGCGCGGGCTTTGTGGATGGCAGCGTTAAGCTCCTCATCGGTGGCATCCGGCTTGCCGTACAGCAAGTTGTCACGGATCGAGCGGTGCAGCAGTGAGGTGTCCTGGGTGATCATGCCGATCTGTGCCCGCAAGGACTCCTGGGCAACTTCGGCGATGTTCTGGCCGTCGATGAGGATGCGCCCGCCTTGCAGGTCGTACAGGCGCAGCAGCAGGTTGACCAGGGTGGATTTGCCCGCACCGGAAGGGCCGATCAGGCCGATTTTCTCACCGGCCTTGATCTGAAGGTTCAAGCCGCCAATGATCCCGCTCTTTTTGCCATAGTGGAAATCCACCTGCTCGAAACGGACTTCGCCGTGGGGTACTTGCAGGAGCGGCGCGTTTTCGCGGTCGGTCACCGCCAGCGGCGCAGCGATGGTTTTCAGGCCGTCCTGCACCATGCCGATGTTTTCGAAAATACCGTTGACCACCCACATGATCCAACCGGACATGTTGACGATACGGATCACCAGGCCAGTGGCGAGGGCGATGGCGCCCACGGAAATCAGCGACTGCGTCCACAGCCACAAGGCCAGGCCGGTGGTGGTGACGATCAACAACCCGTTCAGGATCGCGATGGTCACGTCCATGCTGGTGAGCACGCGCGCGGCCAACTGGGTTTTTTCAGTCTGCTCGATGATCGCTTCCTTGGCGTATTCCTGCTCATTTTGCGTATGGGCGAACAGCTTCAAGGTGGTGATGTTGGTGTAGCCGTCGACAATGCGGCCCATCAATTTGGAGCGCGCCTCGGAGGAAATCACCGAGCGTTCTTTCACGCGTGGCACGAAGTAACGCAGCGCCAGGCTGTAAAGAACGATCCAGGTAATCAGCGGGATCATCAGGCGCCAGTCCGCCTCGGCAAACAGCACCAGGGCGCTGATGGCGTAGATCGACACGTGCCAGATGGCTTCCGCCGTCGCTACCGCCGAGTCGCGCAAGGAGTTGCCGGTTTGCATGATGCGCTGGGCGATACGCCCGGCGAAATCGTTCTGGAAAAAATTCAGGCTCTGCTTGAGCACGTAGCTGTGGTTCTGCCAGCGGATCAGGCTGGTCATGCCGGGGTTGATGGTCTGGTGTACCAGCAAGTCATGCAGGCCGTTGAAGATCGGGCGAAGCAGCAGGGCCACCACGGCCATCCAGATCAGTTCGGCACTGTGAATCTGGAAAAAATTCGCGGGCGGTGTGCCTTGAGCCAGGTCGATGATGCGGCTCAGGTAGCTGAACAGCGCCACTTCGATCAACGCACCGATCAGGCCGACCACCAGCAAGGCGGCAAAGCTTGGCCACACCTGGCGCAGGTAGTAGAGGTAGAAAGGCAGGACTTTATCAGGAGGGGCGGCGCTGGGCGCGTCGCGGAAGATGTCGATCAGTTGTTCAAAGCGACGATAGAGCATTCAGTCTGACGCCCGCGCTGCGGGCTCTCCTTTCAAATGCGCACGCGGCGTTGTGGGCCGCGTGCGGAGCTTGCTGCGGACCTCAGTCGATGCGCTTGGCCGACTTGATGTACACAGGGTCGATTGGCACGTTCTGCATGCCTTGCTTGGTCGTGGTTTGCGAGTTGACGATAACGTCGACGACGTCCATGCCCTTGACCACTTTGGCGAACACGGCATAACCCGCATCGCGGCCCGGGTCGAGGAAGGCATTGTCGGCCACGTTGATGAAGAATTGGCTGGTGGCCGAATTTGGATCATTGGTGCGTGCCATCGACAAGGTGCCGCGCACGTTATGCAGGCCGTTGCTGGCTTCGTTCTTGATCGGCGCTTCGGTCGGCTTCTGCGACATCTGCGCGGTGAAACCGCCGCCCTGGACCATGAAGCCCGGGATCACGCGGTGGAAAATCGTGTTGGTGTAGAAGCCTTTGTCGACATAGGCCAGGAAGTTCTTGGTGCTGATCGGCGCCTTGACCGGGTCCAGTTCGATTTCGATGTCGCCGTTGGTGGTGGTGATCAGGACGTGAGGGGCCTTGGCAGGCTCAGCAGCCATCAGGTTGGCTGCGAACAATACGGAGCCGGCAAAGAAGGCGATTTTTTTCAGCATGGGTCAGTGATCCTGGGTAGTGGTTTCGACTGTCTTTAGAAAATCGAGCAAGGTAGCGTTAAAGACTTCGGGTTGGTCCAAGGGCGTGGCATGGCGGGAATCCTCGATCACCACCAGCCGCGCATCGGGCAGCAGTTTTACATAGTTTTCTTTCTGCGCCACGGGGGTGTAGTCGTGGTCGGCGCTGATGACCAGCGTAGGACAGGTAATTCGGGAAAGTTGTTCCTGTACGCCCCAGCCGACAATCGCATCGAAGCTGGCGAGATAAGCACGTTTGTCGTTTTTTGCCCAGCGTTCGGCCATTTTGCGCCGCAGGTCGGCTTGCTCGGGTTTAGGGAACAGCCGATCGCCCAGGGCCTTGCCGATGGTGGCCAGGCTGAGCACGCGCGCCAGGCTCCAGCGCTTGGCCCATTGCCAGTAATCTTCGGCGCTGCGCACCTTGACCTCCGGTGCGCTGTTGATGATGCACAGGCTCTTGACCCGCGCGGGCTCGTCCACGGCCAGCTGGAACGCGATCATGCCGCCCATGGACAAGCCCACGACATGGGCGGGCGGCAGGTTCAGGTGTTCGATCAACGCCAGCAGATCGAAGGTAAAACCCTGGATGCTGTAACGTTCGCGGGGTTTGTCGGAGCGACCGTGACCGCGTACATCCACCACGATCAGGCGGTAATACCGGGCCAGCACCGGAATCTGCAATTCCCAATCCTGGCTGCTGGAACCCAGGCCGTGGATCAGGATCAGCGGGGTGCCGTAACCGTATTCCTCGTAATGCAGGCTGCAGCCTTCGTGGTCGAACCAGGCCATGGGTGAACTCCGTTTCAGGCTTGCTGGGGGGCGGCGAAAGGGGCGTCCAGGGGAGCGGTGTCAAAGGTGCGCAACAAATCGATAAGAATCTGCGTGGCCGGCCCCAGGGGTTTGTCTTTGTTCGAGTACAGGTAGAACGTCGGGTTGCGGCTGCCACCCTTTTCCAATGGCAGCTGCTTGAGCAGGCCATCCTTGAGTTCGCGTTCGATCAAGTGCCGGGGCAACCAGGCGAAGCCCAGGCCGCTGCTGACGAAGGTAGCGGCGGTGGGCAAGCTGCCGACGGTCCAGCGCTGTTCGGCGCCAAGCCAGCCGACGTCGCGCGGCTGTTGGCGGCCGGAGTCACGGATCACCACTTGCATCTGGCTTTCCAGGTCCTGGAAACTCAGTTCGCGGTTCAGGCGATGCAGTGAGTGGTCGGGATGGGCCACGGCGATAAACTCCACGTCGCTCATTTCCGTGCCCAGGTAGCCCGGAATGATGAAACTGCTGATGGCCAGGTCAGCCATGCCATCTATCAACAGCTCTTCAACCCCCGACAGTACTTCTTCACGCAGGCGCACGCGGCAGCCACGGCTTTGCGGCATAAAGGCGGTGAGCGCTCGCACCAGGCGCGCATTCGGGTAGGCGGCGTCCACCACCAGACGTACTTCGGCTTCCCAGCCCTGTTCCATATGGTGGGCGAGGTCTTCCAGCTGGCTGGCGTTTTTGACGAGTTGCCGCGAACGGCGCAACAGCACTTCACCGGCCTCGGTGAGCACGGCCTTGCGCCCGTCGATGCGCAGCAATGGCACGCCGAGCTGGTCTTGCATGCGGGCCACGGTGTAGCTCACCGAGGACTGCGAACGGTGCAGTGCTTCAGCCGCCTGGGCGAAGCCACCGTGGTCGACCACGGCCTGCAGCGTGCGCCATTGATCGAGGGTAACGCGGGGCGCTTTCAAGATGAGCTCCTCTTGTCCTAAGCTGGCGGTCCTTATTGGAGACTGCCGAATGAGAAAATTCTGTTGTGTGTTGCTGGCGCTGCTGCCGATGAGCGCGTTTGCCTATTCCACCGACGTTACTAAAAAGATCGAGGGCGTGAGCATTGACTACACGGCGTCCGACGTCGACAACGACATCAGTTCCATACAGCTGAATAACTACGGCCCCAATGACGCGGTGTGCTCGGTAACCTTCACCAACGGCCCGGAATCGCCGCGTCGTCGAACGGTCACGGTGCCGGCAGGTAAAAGCACCAACACCACGGTCAAATTCACCCGCTCGATTATCAAGATGCGTATCGCCCTGGCGTGCGTTCCAAAATAACGCGGCAGCGGAGCATGCCCACAGCAATACTCCGCTTATGAACAAATTTATAGATGGGTTATAGCAGTTTTTTACGCTTTTTTATCGAATTGGCTCTGTTTAATCTTCGCTCCATCGTCTTACAGCATTTACAGATGGAGCCTACCCAGCCATGTCCAATGTTCTGATCATCGAAAGCAGCGCCCGCCAGCAGGATTCGATCTCCCGCCAGCTGACTCAACAGTTCATCAGCCAATGGCAGGCCGCCCACCCGGCGGATCAGATCACCGTGCGTGACGTGGCCCTCAACCCGGTCCCGCACCTGGACGCCAACCTGCTCGGCGGCTGGATGAAACCCGCCGACCAGCGCAGCCGCGTCGAACAGGCTTCCCTGGACCGTTCCAACGAACTGACCGACGAATTGCTCGCCGCCGATGTGCTGGTGATGGCCGCGCCGATGTACAACTTCGCCATACCCAGCACCCTAAAAGCCTGGCTGGACCACGTGCTGCGCGCCGGTGTGACCTTCAAGTACACCGCCACCGGCCCGCAGGGTTTGCTCACCGGCAAGCGCGCTATCGTGTTGACCGCTCGCGGTGGCATCCACACCGGCGCCAGTTCCGATCACCAGGAACCGTACCTGCGCCAGGTCATGGCCTTTATCGGGATTCACGACGTTACGTTCATTCATGCCGAAGGCGTGAACCTGAGTGGTGACTTCCAGGAGAAGGGCATCAACCACGCCAAAGCGCTGCTGGCACAAGTCGCGTAACGTTTTAATCGTCACATAATCGCGCGGTGTTTATATCGCTCCACGCAAACCCTTCAAGTACGCGTATCGAACCTCCCTTTGCACTTGTTGCTCCTGAGTGCTCCTGCCCGACTGCCGCTATAGCGAGGTCGGGTTTTTTTTGCCTTGAGTTTCAGTAAACGCCGAAAACCTTTAATGTCCCGCCCATTCAAAACGAGGCGCGCATGGGCTACTTACTGGTTGTTACCCTGATTCAGGCATTTTCCTTCAGCTTGATCGGCGAATACCTCGCCGGTCACGTCGACAGCTACTTCGCCGTGCTGGTGCGTGTGGTATTGGCCGGGCTGATCTTCATCCCGCTGACTCGCTGGCGGTCGGTGGCGCCACCCTTCATGCGCGGCATGTTGCTGATCGGTGCGCTGCAGTTCGGCGTGACGTATGTGTGCCTGTACTTGAGCTTTCGTGTGCTCACGGTGCCGGAAGTGCTGCTGTTCACCATCCTCACGCCGTTGCACGTGACCCTGATCGAAGACGCGCTTAATCGCCGCTTCAACCCTTGGGCATTGGTCGCCGCCTTGGTGGCCGTGGGCGGCGCAGCGGTGATTCGCTTTGACCAGATCACGCCGAACTTCCTGATGGGCTTCTTGCTGTTGCAACTGGCCAACTTCACCTACGCTGCCGGGCAGGTGATGTACAAGCACCTGGTGGCGCGTTACCCGAGTGATTTGCCGCACTACCGGCGCTTTGGCTACTTCTACCTGGGCGCCTTGATCGTGGTGCTGCCGGCGTTTCTGCTGTTCGGTAAAACCAACTTTTTGCCCGAAGCGCCGCTGCAGTGGGGCGTGCTGGTATTCCTTGGGCTGGTCAGCACGGCGTTGGGCATGTACTGGTGGAACAAAGGCGCCTGCCTGGTCAACGGCGGCACATTGGCGGTGATGAACAACCTGCACGTGCCGGTGGGGTTGTTGCTCAACTTGCTGATCTGGAATCAGCACGAGCCGCTGGGGCGCTTGGCGCTGGGAGGTTTGGTGATTCTGGGGGCGGTGTGGATCAGCCGGTTGGGTGTGCGCAAGGACGCGATCCACCGCTGAGGCTAGTGTGGCAACGGGCCTGCCCGCGATGGCGGAATGTCAGGTTTGTATATTTCGACTGATTCACCGCTATCGCGGGCAAGCCCGCTCCCACAGGTAATTGATGGCGTTAGGCAGATTCGTTTTCCAGGGCTGGCAAATGACTGGCCCCCAATACCGCCGGCAACACGCCCGCACGTAGATCATTGCCACTCGGCTGCTGATACAGGCTCAAGCCAAACTCCGGCAGCACCGCCAGCAAATAATCGAAGATATCGCCCTGGATCCGCTCGTAATCCGCCCACGCTGTAGTGCGGGTGAAACAGTAGATTTCCAGCGGCACGCCTTGGGCGGTGGTTTGCATCTGACGCACCATGCAGGTCATGTTCGGCTGGATGTCCGGGTGGCTTTTCAGGTACGCCAGGGCATAGGCGCGGAAGGTGCCGAGGTTGGTCATGCGGCGGCGGTTGGCCGACAGTTGCGCGCTATGGCCCTGGGCTTCGTTCCAGGCCTTGAGTTCGGCCTGCTTGCGGCTGATGTAGTCGGTGAGCAGGTGTACTTGGGTCATGCGCACTTCTTCGTCGTCGCGCAAAAAACGCACACCGCTGGCATCGATATACAGGCTGCGTTTAATGCGGCGACCGCCGGAGGCCTGCATGCCGCGCCAGTTCTTGAACGACTCGGACATCAGGCGCCAGGTCGGGATCGAGACGATGGTTTTGTCGAAGTTCTGCACCTTGACCGTATGCAGGGTGATATCCACCACGTCACCGTCGGCGCCGACCTGGGGCATCTCGATCCAGTCGCCGACCCGCAGCATGTCGTTACTGGTCAGTTGCACGCTGGCCACAAACGACAGCAGCGTGTCCTTGTACACCAGCAAAATAACTGCCGACATGGCACCCAGGCCGGAGAGCAGCAAGAGCGGCGAACGATCGATCAAGGTGGCGACGATGATGATCGCGGCAAACACGAACAGCACCATCTTCGCCAACTGCACATAGCCCTTGATCGAGCGCGTGCGCGCATGTTCGGTGCGTGCGTAGATATCCAGCAAGGCGTTAAGCAGGGCGCTCACGGCCAGCGTCATGAACAGGATGGTGAACGCCAGCGCCACATTGCCGATAAACAGGGTGGCGGTCTTGCTCAGGTCGGGCACCAGGTACAGGCCGAACTGGATCACCAGGGAAGGCGTCATCTGCGCCAGGCGGTGGAAGACTTTGTTATGCCGCAGGTCATTGAGCCAGTGCAGCGCCGGTTGCCGGCCGAGCAGTTTGACGGCGTGGAGGATGAGGTAGCGCGCTACCCGCCCGACCAACAGGGCGACGACCAGCAATATCAGCAAACCCAGGCTGGAATGCAGCAGTGGGTGTTCATCGAGGGCGCCCCAAAGGTCTTGGACGTTGAGCCAGAGCTGTTTGATATCCATGGGTAAAACCGATTCTTCTGTAAGACAACACGGGCCGATTAGAGCATTTATGTGCAACAAAGTTGGTTTTGCGGACAAATCTGCTGACAAAAAAGCAGCTGATTAGCGCCGGTCGCGTAAAGAAACTCGGTTTGAGCGCCCGAAACCGTTACCCTATGCAGCTGATATTTTGTATTTCTTCGAGGTAGCACCCGTGTTTTCCCAATTCGCCCTGCACGAACGCCTGCTCAAAGCCGTGGCCGAGCTTAAATTTGTCGAGCCTACGCCTGTGCAAGCAGCGGCCATCCCGCTCGCGCTCCAAGGGCGTGACCTGCGGGTGACGGCGCAAACCGGCAGCGGTAAAACCGCCGCTTTTGTCTTGCCGGTGCTGAACCGCCTGATTGGCCCGGCCAAAGTCCGTGTGAGCATCAAGACCCTGATCCTGTTGCCGACCCGTGAGTTGGCGCAGCAGACCTTGAAGGAAGTGGAGCGCTTTTCGCAGTTCACCTTCATCAAGTCCGGCATTATCACCGGCGGCGAAGACTTCAAGGTCCAGGCTGCCATGCTGCGCAAGGTGCCTGACATCCTGATCGGCACCCCAGGCCGGATGATCGAGCAACTCAACGCCGGCAACCTCGACCTCAAGGAAGTCGAAGTGCTGGTGCTCGACGAAGCCGACCGCATGCTCGACATGGGCTTTGCCGACGATGTGCAGCGTCTTGTGGCCGAGTGCGTCAACCGCCAGCAGACCATGCTGTTCTCCGCCACCACTGGCGGCTCGACCTTGCGCGACATGGTTGCCAAGGTGCTGAACAACCCTGAGCACCTGCAGGTAAACAACGTCAGCGACCTGAACGCCACCACGCGTCAGCAGATCGTGATGGCCGACCACAACGTGCACAAAGAGCAGATCCTGAACTGGCTGCTGGCCAACGAGACCTATCAGAAGGCCATCGTCTTCACCAACACCCGTGCCGCAGCCGACCGCATCTACGGTCGTCTGGTGGCTCAGGAATACAAGGCGTTCGTGCTGCACGGCGAGAAAGACCAGAAGGACCGCAAACTGGCGATCGACCGCCTCAAGGCTGGCGGCGTGAAGATCCTGGTGGCCACCGACGTTGCCGCGCGCGGCCTGGACGTGGATGGCCTGGACATGGTCATCAACTTCGACATGCCGCGCAGCGGCGACGAATACGTGCACCGTATTGGCCGCACCGGGCGTGCCGGTAACGATGGCTTGGCGATCTCGCTGATCTGCCACGGTGACTGGAACCTGATGTCGAGCATCGAGCGCTACCTCAAGCAGTCGTTCGAGCGCCGCACCATCAAGGAAGTCAAAGGCACCTACACCGGGCCGAAGAAGGTCAAGGCGTCGGGCAAGGCCGTTGGTGTGAAGAAGAAAAAGACCGACGCCAAGGGCGACAAGAAGAAAACCGGCGCCAAGTCGCCGACCAAACGCAAAATCGCCAACCGGCCGAAGACCGACAACCTGTCGCTCGTCAGCAAGGATGGCATGGCGCCGCTCAAGCGCCGCAAGCCAGAAGCGCCAGCTGCCGAATAAGGCTGCTGATATGAAAAAACCGGACGCTGTCCGGTTTTTTTATGCCCTCATTTAATCGTTCCTGCGCTCTGCGTGGGAATGCCGCCAGGGGCGCTCCACGTCCCATTGTTGTGGTTAATTTTTCGCTTTGGCGGCCGCTTCATCCAGCTCCTTGAGGCGCTGGTCGATCAGTTGGCACTTGTCCGGCAGATCCGCGCTGGCGGTCTCCAGGTTCATGTGTTGCAACTCATCGTTGATTTCCTTGGCCTTGGCCGGGTTTTGCTGGGTCAGTTTGGTCACTTCCTTGGCCAGTTGCTCGCGTTTGGCCGTGGCCTCTTCCGGCGTGCAGGCCCAGGCGGGCAGGGCGCCTAGCAGGGTGGCGGCGATGGCCAGGTTCATCAGGGTTTTCATGGTCGGACCTCCTTGGCAGTGATGTTCAGTTGAGGGGGCGAACGTCTGGAAAGTTCAGAGAAATGACGCTGGTCTATTGGGATGAACGGCCAGTGTTCGGTCGTGTCACTACCTATGACGGGCCACTTTTTTAATCTGCCCGCAGGAGGAATCAGGATGACGACTTACAACTGGGATTTGATCGAACGTCTGCTGCATGAAGTGCAGAACGGCGAAGGCAGCTTTGCGCCGCGCAAATATGCTGAACAGGAAGCGGCCGAAAAAGCCACAGCGGGTGAGTCTACGGGCAATCTGGATGCGCTGAAGAAGACTGCTGCCGATTATGAAGCGCTGCTTTTCAAACGCGGGTTTATTGAGTCGCGCCCGGAAGAAGAGGGCGGCAATGGTGAGAACTTCATCCTCACGGCGCTGGGCGCGCAGTTGCTGGCCCTGATCGACAGCTCGATCCCGGGCAACGATCACCCGCGGCAAGTGCTGGACGAGCAGGCAGACGCACTGGACCCGGCGACGTTTGCCGAGGTGGCTTCCAAGGCGCAGATTGCGTAAAAAGGCACACCCCATACCAAAATGTGGGAGCGGGCTTGCTCGCGAATGCGGTGAATCAGTCGATGAATCTATCAACTGACACACTGCATTCGCGAGCAAGCCCGCTCCCACATTTTAAGTTGAGGCGGCCTTGAGGCATTTGAGGGCCTTGAAGTCGCTGCGTACGCCGTTGATCTTCTGAGTCAGCTTCAGCCGCTGCTTTTGGGTGCTTTCGGCCATCAAGTCTACGATTAGGCTACGTGCAGCGGCTTCGGTCTGCGCATAGGCTGCACGGTACTCCGAAGTCCACAAGCTTTCCCGATCTACCAGCAATTGCTGGATTTTCTGTGGGAAGTCAGCGCTGCGACGCTGCTGCAAGGCGTCGATAAATTGCGCCTGCCAATGGGCGCGATTACCGATCCATTCCTGATTCTGTTCGCCCAGTGCGATTGACCACGCCGTCACTCGGTTCTGCTGGCTGGCACTCAACGGCCCCATCCACGCATCCAGGCGTTTGCTCATGCGCTCGGCGCGCTCCTTGATCTGCACGGCCAGTGGCGGTTTGAGGTATTCGTCCTGGCGCTTGCGCAGGTCTTTGGCCAGCGCATCACTCATGTCTTTGACTTGTTGATCATCCAGGCCCTGCAGTAACTGGATGGCTGATGGCGTGATCTCGCGGGCCACTTCAGCGATCGCCTGCTTGGCTTCGACGGTGCGCGCTTGCAGCGCGGCGTCGGTGACCTGGTTGTTGTCGACCATCTGTTGCAGGCGATCAAGCCAGTCCAGGTAACCCGGTAATTGGGTGGTGCAGTGCCAGGCCAGATGCTCCTTGAGGGTGTCGTTGAACCAGCTCTTTTGCCCGGCGTTCATGTCCAGGTAGTCGTTGAGCGTCCAGGGGATGATCACATCAAGGTTACGGTAGGCCAGGCCAACGCGATTGCAGCCGGCGAGCACCAGGCTCAAGGTCAGTACTACCACCAGTAATTTGAGCCGACGCAGCATGGGCGTGTCCTTGCGCAGAGATGGTTCATGTATGTGAACCTGCGCGGGGCGCGACAGTTCAGCCCATCAATAAAACGACCGTGCGGCCTTCAAGGTCAACAGGCCGTCGCATTGCGAATTGTGTCCGGAGTAGGCCGAGCAGTCGCCACCACTGAGGCTGGAGCCGCTGTAGATCAGGTCCAGGTCCACGCCTTTCCAGGCGCGCGAGAACTGCACCGACCAGTCGCTGAAGCTGCTGATGGTGCCGCCGTCTACCGCCGCTGGCGTGCCGAGTTGGTGAGTGGTGTACTTCATGCTGACGCCGATGCCGAAAGGCTGTGTACCGCCGAGGTCGGCAAACAGCGTGCTGTCCTGGCGATCCGGGTCGTTGCTGAAGGACACGCCGAAGCGATTGCCCAGCAGGTTCAGGCCGCCGTAGAACTCCTGGCTGTCGAGAGGGCTGAGCTTGGGGTAGCTGTAGTGGATCATGCCCACTTCGTAGCCCAGGGTCTGGTCGAAGGGGCGCTTGAAGCCCATGTAGGAGTCGACTTCGAGGTTGTTGGCCGAGGACAGGCCCATGTTGGGCGAGAACTGGCCGAAATACAGGCCACTGTCGTGGCTCAGGTCCAGGCCGCCGTGGAAGGAATCGCTGCCCGGCGAGGTGGGCTTGACCAAACCCTGGGCCATGCTGCGGCTGGGCGTGGTGCCTAACTTGAGGTCGAAGTCACCCAGCTCACGCTGAAAAATCTGCGCGTGTGCAAGAGGGCTTGCCGCGAGGGCAGCGATGAGAAACAAGCAGGGCTTGAGCATGCTTCACTCCATGAAAAGCGAGGAGCAGTTACGAAAAAATCGGACAGATGCCCGTGCTAGACGGGTGCAAGCATACCGGCGAATGCTACGCGGTGAGCCCCGTTCATCGATTAGCGCATCAGGAGATGTAGCGGGAGGGTGTTTCAGACTCTAGTCCTGGCGCCTTGGAAGGCAAGACGCTTAGGAGCTAGATGCGATGCGCGGTAGTTACTTTTTGCCCAGGCTGATCTGCTTGGACGGGCCGAAAGTCTGGCCGCTCACGCCCTTGGCAATTTGCTGGATTTCGCCGCCGGACTTGAGGAAAGCAGCAATTTGGCTGTTGATCGATTCGCTGGTTTCAACGGCGGGAGCTGGCTTTGCTTTGCTATTGGATGCTTTTACGCGCATGGCGGCCACTAACCTGTAGAAAATTAACTTGGCCAGGCATCGTACAGGAAATACTTGACAATTGCTTGGCAAATATCCTCCGGGAATAACCCAGGCCGCTATCATCGGCCAAAGTTTGACCTTTGAATAAACCGCTAACTTACTGTTTTAACTCGAAACCACAGGGTTTGTTCGGCTGCTGGCCACCGGCAAAATTCGATCGATTGATCAGACGAGCGGGGCGGTGCCATTACCAGGCCACGTTGCCCCGCGATTTTTTAGGCGCACGCGCGTGGCGGGCGCAACTCGGGTAGAATGCCGCCCACGTAACGAAGGTATCTGGAAATGGCTTTAGTCGGGCGCTACAACAGCTTGCAAGTGGTTAAACACACTAACTTTGGTTTGTACCTGGATGGTGCGCAAGATGGCGAAATCCTCTTGCCTAATCGGTATATCCCCAAAGATATTCCCAGTGAAGATGAAGACTGGCTGAACGTTTTCATTTATCTGGACAGCGATGACAAACTTATCGCGACGACTGAAAAGCCGAAAGTTCAAGTCGGCGAATTCGCCAGTTTGAAAGTCGTCGAAGTCAACAGCATCGGCGTATTTCTCGACTGGGGTTTGCCCAAGGACCTGTTGCTGCCGTATTCGGAAGAAAAACGCCAGATGACCGCGGGTGAATACTGCGTGGTGCACGTCTACCTCGACAAGCACACCAAGCGCATCACCGCCACCGCGCGACTTGACCGCTACCTGGATAAGACGCCTGCCAACTATCAGGTGGGCCAGGAAGTCGACCTGCTGGTGGCCGAAGCCACCGACATGGGTTTCAAGGCGATCATCAACAACAAGCACTGGGGCCTGATCCACAAGAACGAAGTGTTCAAGTTCCTGCGCCCGGGCAAGGAAGAGAAAGGCTTTATCAAAGAGATCCGCGCGGACGGCAACATCAGCCTGAGCCTGCAACCGGTCGGCCAGGAAGCGGCCTCCAGCCTGAACTCGAAGATCCTCGCCAAGTTGCGTGAAAACAACGGCAGCTTGCCGGTCAGCGACAAGAGCGACCCGGCGGTGATCAGCAATTTGTTCGGCGTCAGCAAAGGCAACTTCAAGAAAGCCATTGGTGCGCTCTACAAGGCGGGCCAGATTGTGATTCACGCCGATCGCATTGAACTAAGCTGATCGCGTTTTGCTCTTCTGTAGGTGCCGCTCGGCGCCTACAGAGGCTGCAACCATGACCCGCAAAATACTCTTCGCCTACCTCGGCACCTTGCTCGCGTTTCTGGTGCTCGACGGCCTCTGGCTCGGCGTCCTCATGGGCCCCACCTACAAAGCCCTGCTCGGCTCGCTGATGCTTGATCAGCCGCGCCTGTTGCCCGCTGTGCTGTTTTATCTGCTGTATGCCATCGGTTGCGTGGTGTTCGTGGTCCTGCCCAGCGGCAGTTGGCAACGTGCGGCGCGCCTTGGCGCATTGCTCGGCCTGGTGGCCTACGGCACCTATGACCTGAGCAACTGGGCGACGCTGAACGGCTGGTCAGCCGGGCTGGCGCTGATGGACATGGCCTGGGGCACCTTCCTGACGGCCGTCTGTTGCAGTGTCGGCTATGTGTGTGCACATCGGGTGCAGCATTGATTGTGTACAGGATTGACGTGCACTGTTGCTGAGCATACCCCCCGCCAATAAGCCCTCATAAACCCCTTTGGAACACCGTTTCAGAGGGATTGTGTGCCATTGGCACGCATTCTGCTGAACACCTCGTATACAAACCAGGCCGCCTCCCGTATGCACACCGTTACGGCAGCGCGGGCCGGTATTTCGAGGAGCCAAGCGATGACCGAACAATTGCCCAAAGGCTACAGCCCGCGCCTGTACAACCAGGACCTCGGGCCGCTGCCGCAGAAATGGACCTGGTACAACATTTTCGCCTTCTGGATGAGCGACGTGCATAGCGTCGGCGGCTACGTGTTCGCCGCCAGCCTGTTTGCCCTTGGGCTGGCCAGTTGGCAGGTGTTGATCGCCTTGCTCGCCGGCATTTGCATCGTGCAGTTGATCGCCAACCTGGTGGCCAAGCCGAGCCAGCAAGCGGCGGTGCCATACCCGGTAATCTGCCGGCTGGCATTTGGCGTGTTTGGGGCGAATATTCCGGCAGTGATTCGCGGTTTGATCGCTGTGGCCTGGTACGGCATCCAGACGTACTTGGCATCGAGTGCCTTGATTATCGTAGTGCTGCGCTTTTTCCCACAGATGGCGGTGTATGCAGAGCCGCACTTTGCGGGCCTGTCCTACCTGGGCTGGTTTGGCTTCCTCAGCTTATGGACGCTGCAGGCAGCAGTATTCTGGGCCGGCATGGAGTCCATCCGCCGCTTTATTGATTGGGCGGGGCCGGTGGTCTATGCGGTGATGTTTGCTCTGGCTGGCTGGATTGTGTGGAAGGCGGGTTGGGCGAACATCAGTTTCACCCTGGCGGAAAAATCCCTGTCAGGCTGGCAGGCGTTTGGCCAAGTGATTGTGGCGACGGCGCTGGTGGTGTCTTACTTCTCCGGGCCTACGCTCAATTTCGGCGATTTCAGCCGCTACTGCCGCAGCATGCACGACGTGCGACGCGGCAATTTCTGGGGGTTGCCGGTTAACTTCCTGGCGTTCTCGCTGGTGACTGTCGTCATCGTTTCGGGCACTTTGCCGGTGTTTGGCGAAATGTTGCATGACCCAATCGCTACGGTTTCGCGCATCGACAACAGCATGGCCGTGCTGCTCGGCGCTTTTGCTTTCGTGACCGCCACAATCGGCATCAACATTGTCGCCAACTTCGTTTCACCGGCGTTTGATTTCGCCAACGTCGCGCCGAGCAAGATCAGCTGGCGCGCCGGTGGCATGATCGCGGCCGTGGCCTCGATCTTTATCACGCCGTGGAACCTGTTCAACAACCCGCTGATGATCCACTACACCCTGGACATTCTCGCTGCGTTTATCGGGCCGCTGTTCGGGATTTTGATTGTGGATTTCTACCTGATCAAAAAGCAGAAAATCGACGTGGATGCCCTGTTCGACGACAGCCCGAACGGCCGTTATTACTACGACGGCGGCGTGAACTGGACCGCCGTCAAAGCCTTGGTGCCAGCGACGCTGGTGGGCGTCGCTATCACCTTCACGCCTGCATTGCAGGGCATGGCCAACTTCGCCTGGTTTACCGGGTGCTTCCTGGGAGGGATGTTTTTCCTGGTGCTGGCGCGGCGCGAGCAGGTTCGTGCGCCAACGTCGCTGGTTGCCGGTTGACCAACACCGTACCCGCCAACACCAAACCACAGCCGGCGATCACCAACGCCGGTTGCAAGCCGCCATTCAAGTGGCTGCTCACCGACGCCAGCAATGGGCCGCACAGTTGGCCAATCGCAAAGCTGGCGGTGAGCAGCCCGGTGCTGCGCTGGTAGCCGTGGGGCGCCACGTCGCGCAAACGTGCCATCACCAGTTGCATGCACGCCAGGAACGGCGCACCACACAGCAACACCCCCAGTGCCAGGCCCCAACCATTGCCCAACAGGCAGGCGAATACTCCGGCCGCTTGCAGCCATAACGTCGTCATCAACCAGCGGCGGGTGGTGTTCGGGTCCTTGCGACGAAGGCTCGCCACCACCACACCCAGCGCCGCCGCCAGGCCAAAACACGGCCAGAACAGATCGGCTTGCCAGGCGCCTTTGAATTGCGCGCTGGCCATCTGCGACAAGAAGGTCGCAGGGATGATGTAGCCCAGGCCATACAAGAAGTAGATCCAGCACAGGTGCGCGATGCTGGCGTTGCTGCCCGCGCTGGTGGCATGGGCCACCGTCACGGTCGGTTTCGGTAAAAAGGGCAGGATGGCCAGCAACATCACCAATGCCACCACGCCATAGACCAGCCACAAGGTCGCAGAGTCTTCGCCCAACAGATTGGAACCCAGTGCCAGCAACCCGGTCAGCAGAATCCCCAGGCCCGGCCCGGCAAATACCAATGCCCCCAAGCGTGGCCGCCCGGCAGCTATTGCCAGCGGTTGGCTCAAACTGGTGATCATTACCAGCGCCCAGGCGCTCGCCACGCCGGTGCCAAAGCGCAGCAGCAAGTGCGGCCAGAAGCCATGCGCCCAATATGACCCCAGGGTCAGCAGCACGCACAGCCACAGCCCTCCATACAATCGCGCTTTTATGTGGTGATGGCTGCGGGCAAAGATCGAATCCACCGCGCCGACGAAATAGCCCAAGTAGTTGGCGGCGGCAATCAGGCCGGCGCCGGTCAGGTCAATCTGCCCCTCGCTGAGCAAATGCGGCATCTGCGGGGTGAGGGCGAAGCGGCCAATGCCCATGGCCATCATCAGAGCAATAAAGCTGGCGGTTAAGCGAATCAGCGGTGACATGTTCAGGTTTCCTACGGGGAAGCGAATAACCTCTAGGCTAAAGCGAATTGACTTTCTGTAAAAATGAATAATAGTGAGTAACTTGTTCAGTTTTGGAGAAAGGTATGGAGTTCAGTCAATTGCGGATTTTCCAGGCCGTGGCGGAAGAGGGCTCCATCACCCGCGCGGCTGAGCGCCTGCATCGAGTGCCATCGAACCTGTCGACACGGCTCAAGCAGATGGAGGAGCAACTTGGCGTCGAGTTGTTCGTGCGCGAACGCCAGCGCTTGCAGCTTTCTCCTGCGGGCAAAGTGCTGCTGGACTACAGCACTCGTCTGCTGGCGCTGCATGATGAAGCCCATGGCGCGGTGCAAGGTGGGCAACCGGCAGGCGATTTTGTGCTGGGCAGCATGTACAGCACGGCCGCTGTGCATTTGCCCAAACTGTTGGCGCGCTATCACAAAGCCTATCCGATGGTGAACCTCCAGGTGCAATCGGCGCCCAGCGGCGAGTTGTTAGAGGGTTTGATTACTGGCCGTCTGGATGCAGCCTTGGTGGATGGCCCTATCACCATTGCGTCGCTGGACGGTGTGCCTCTGTGCGAAGAGCGCCTGGTGATTATTTGCGAGGCCGATCACCCGCCCGTGCGTGGCCCCCAGGATGTCTCCGGCCGTTCGGTATTCACCTTCCGACGCAGCTGCGCCTACCGCGCGCGCCTGGAAACCTGGTTTTCCCACGAGCGCGTGGCCATGGGGCGCGCCATCGAGATTGAGTCTTACCAAGGCATGCTCGCCTGCGTGATCGCCGGTTCCGGCGTGGCGTTGATGTCCGAATCGATGCTCGACAGCCTGCCAGGCAAGGACAGTGTGTCCGTTCATCCGTTGATCGGGCCTTTTGCCACTGCCACCACCTGGTTGATGTGGCGCAAGGGCATGCTCGGCGCTAACCTCAATGCATGGATCGATCTGCAACAAGAGGGCAAGGCCGATTTCCTGCAAGACACGCGCGCGATTGCTTGAACGATCCGTCGGGATTCAGATCAATCCTGTAATAGTTCGTTGTGGTTTCGTTCAAGCATTACCTAGGACTTAGAGCTACTATCACTGTAGGAAAAGGCGACAGAACTGCCGCCTAGCCGCATTACCCTCAAAGGGGGCAACCATGAAAGAGAAAATTCAAAACTGGCTCCACGACCTCGGCGTTGCGCTGGGCCTGATTGAACCACCGCTGCAGCCTATTCCGATTCGCACAGATGACGAGCAGCGTCGTCCGCGTCGCCGCTAAGCTCAGGTTGCAACAGGTTTTATAATGTGGGAGCGGGCTTGCCCGCGATAGCAGCGTATCAGTCGATAAAAAGTTGACTGACACACTGCTATCGCGGGCAAGCCCGCTCCCACAGTTGTTTTGTACAAGGTGAAAAAACGGGCGCGACATGTGACGTTTCTTTCGCGACAACAGCTCTCATAACTCTAAGTGTCGGAACCGGACTACCTGTTCTTCAGAATCGGCTGGCTTATTTCAATCCAAATATGCGCTTAGGTTGCCACCAAGCACGTAGCTTTCCTCGGATTAAAAGTTAAGTCAGCGTTCCTGGAGACAAGCAATGAAGCCCTCTTGCGTTCCCCCAGTCGCCGCGTCATTGATCGCCACAACCGGAAATGTTTTGCACATCGCCCCGGTGTCCAGAGGCTGGAAGGCTGATGCACCCGCCAACGTCGTATTTTTCCCGCCTACCCTCACCAAGCAAGCGCTACTCATGCAGATAGGGCTTTTGCGGCCTTCAACCCTCATTATCGGGGACCAGATTATCGATGCGGACGTCATCGACCAATGGCGCATATCCCACCCATTTGGAACCCTCCATTTGGTCCGCAGGGGGACAAGTCTGGATAAGGTGGCACTGGAACTGTGCGCGTTGAACGATATACGGGTGGTCAATACGCCTGGGGTCAATGCGCCGCATGTCGCAGCCTATATCGCCTATTGGTTGACACTGGCCGATGGTTCCATACCCCGCGATGTTTGCGTGATGGGATATGGCAATGTGGGAAAAGAACTTGTCCGGTTGTTACTTGATCGAGATCCGGATGTTCGGATCAAGGTTATCAACAGACAGGGGCGAGCGCCGGATAACAGTGGCAACACCCTGTGCAATTCCAGGGTGTCATTTGTCGCAGACTGGCGCGGGGCATTACATGACGCTTATGCCGTGGCCATTTGTCTGTCCCTGAACGATGAATCCGCCCATCGCATTGATCGGTCTCTCATCCAGGGTTTACATAAAAACGCTCGCCTCGTCTGCGTCGCCAAGCCGGACGTCTTCAGCGACGATGCTTTGCAGAGCCTGGCAACGGCTGAAGATATGCAGTTGGTATTGGACTACGGGCCTAAGACACTGGACGCGTTTCGAATGCGCACTCAAGCACTCGGCTGCAGTGTCGGCACGTGGCGCAAACCGGCGACGCTGACGACCCAGGCGGCAACCACCGAAGCCTGCAAATGCGACCTGGATTACGCGGTCTCGGTTCAGTTGAGCTTGATGGCCTTGCGCGGTCTTGTCAGCCGCAAACTCGCACACTCTCTGAGGATTCCTGCTGAGAAGCTAGAGGGCGGTGCTCCGCGCGTGTCGATCATCGGCAGAGGGATCAACGGCCTGTTCCAGGCGGTGATGTTCCGCCTGGCCAATTATCAGGTTACGGTTTACGGCGGGAATCAGCAGCGTGATGGCGCCAGTAATACGCTGATACCCGCCAATCAATATTTGACGGTTGAGTGCAATCGAGCAGGTGTCGAGCTGTTTGAAAAATTCCTGGCCGACAACTCGTCGCTGGCACAACTCGCGCGGTCAGGGATTGATGAAGCGTATAGGGCTGATGCCAGTGATGTGGAGGTTGCAATAGGTGCGCTTTTGCAGCGTTCTGGGGTTCGGTTTGTTCCTCGGCATTTGAGTCCGGCCGAAATTGCTGAACTGAGCAGAGAGCACTTGGTTGTCACTAACCTGGATCCAGACGGTCTCTCAATCGTCCACTGGTCCGCCTACAACCAGATCGTGGCCGGGGCAACGTATGCCGGGGGCACCACACAGGGATTGTTGTGGGCCTCTCTGGTCGAGGAAATTATTCAGGCGAAAGCGCCTGATAATTGAAGAATAAAAAAACGGGCGCGACATCCGACGTCGCGCCCGCTGAAGAAACCGCTCTAAATCCCGTTACCTGTCAAATGGCCCGAGCTACTGAAGCCTCTGGCCGGGGCGACAACAAACTAACTACTACAAAACTCACCAGCCCAACCGCCAGGCTGTAGTAGATCGGCGTGTTCGCGTCCAAGCCGTCTTTGAACATAAACACCAGCGCCGTCACAAAGCCCAGTGTCATGGATGCAATCGCGCCGGAGGTGGTGGCGCGCTTCCAGAAAATCGCCCCCATCAGCGGGATCAGCATACCGCCCACCAGCAGGTTGTAGGCCAGGGTCAGGGCGCTGATCACGTCGTTGACCACCAGCGCGATACCGAGCACGGCGATGCCGGTCAGCATCGTAAACAGACGGTTAATATTCAGGCTCGACTGCTTGCCGCCGCGCAGGCGTGGCAGCAGGTCTTCGGTCAGTACAGTGGACGCGGCGAGCAGGCCGGCGCTGGCGGTGGACATCATCGCAGCCAGTGCGGCGGCGATCACCAGGCCGCGAATACCATCGGGCAGTGAGGCTTTGACGATGGCGGCGAAGGCGTTGTTGACGTTGTCCAGGTTCGGCAGCAGCACATGCGCGGCCATGCCGATCAGGGCGCAGGCCAGGCCGTAGAGGATGCAGTAGAACCCGGCGAACGTGCCTGCGTACTGGGCGACCTTTTCGTCGCGGGCGGTGAACACGCGTTGCCAGATGTCCTGGCCGATCAGGATGCCGAAGAAGTAGATCATGAAGTAGGTGATGATCGTGTCCCAGCCGATTTCGGTGAAGCTGAAATTCGACGCCGGCAGCTTGGCCACCAGTTGATCCCAGCCGCCGACGCGGTACAGGCAGATCGGCAGCAGGATAAACATCAGGCCGACGGTCTTGATCACGAATTGCACGATATCGGTAAGGGTCAGCGACCACATGCCGCCGATGGTCGAATACACCACCACCACACCACCGCCGAGCAGCACCGACACCCAGAACGGCAGACCGAACAGCACTTGCAGCACGGTGCCAATGGCCAGGATCGAGGTCACGCCGATCATCAGGGCGTAGGCCAGCATGATCACCGCACTCGCTTGGCGGGCCATGGGGTTGTAGCGTTTTTCCAGGACCTGGGTGACCGTGAAAATCTTCAGTTTGAGCAGCGGCTTGGCCAGGAACAGGTTGAGCGCGATGATCCCCGCGCCCAGCGCGGCGCACAGCCAGAAGCCGGAGATGCCATGCACATACCCCAGGCGCACGGTGCCGACAGTAGATGCACCGCCCAATACCGTGGCAGCCATGGTGCCCATGTACAGCGACGGCCCCAGGTTACGACCGGCCACCAAATAGTCTTCGTGGGTCTTGGCGCGGCGCATGCCGTAATAGCCGAGCACGAGCATGCCGGCGGCGTAGATGAGTACGACGAATAAATCCAAAGCCATGACGGCGGTTCTCCGTTTATTTTTTTAGGCTATTGAGAAGCTTTGTGCAGGAAGGGAGCCTGCTCTGGCGAGGGCGCTTGCTGTGGTGAGGGAGCTTGCTGTGGCGAGGGAGCTTGCTCCCGTTCGACAGCGAAGCTGGAGCCGGCTTTTTTAGGGCCGCTCCGCACCCCATCGGGAGCAAGCACCCCATTGGGAGCAAGCTCCCTCGCCACAACGGCCGGACCATAGACGGCGGCCGGTTCCGGGAACATGCGAAGCAAGGTCAGGTACACCACCGACGCCAGCCCCAGCGTCACCGGCAGGCTGATATCGATGCCATCGGCCAGGTTGCCCAGCGGCCCGACAAACTGCCCCGGCAGGTTGACGAAGCACAGGCCCACCAGCGCGCTCGGGATCCAGGCGCCCAGGCCGCGCCAGTTCCAGCCGTGGCTGAACCAGTAGCGCCCGCCGGTCTCGCCACGGGTGAACACCTGCAAGTCATCCGGGCAGTAGAAGCCGCGGCGCACGATCAGGCCGATGATCATCATCACCATCCATGGCGTGGTGCAGGTGATGATCAGTACGGCGAAGGTCGACACGCTTTGCACCAGGTTGGCGGCGAAACGTCCGATAAAGATGAAGGCAATCGACATCACCCCAATCAGCAACGTGGCCTTGACTCGCGACAGCAGGCGCGGGAACACGCTGGACATGTCCAACCCGGTGCCATACAGCGAGGTGGTGCCGGTGGACATGCCGCCGATCACCGCGATCAGGCACACCGGCAGGAAGAACCAGCTCGGTGATACGGCCAGCAAACCGCCGACATAGTTGTTGGCCGCGATGTAGTCCGGCGCCTTGATCGCCACGATGGTCGCGGTGGCGAGGCCGAACAGAAACGGGATCAAGGTGGCGATCTGCGCCAGCACCACCGCCAGCATGATGCGCATTTTCGGCGTTTCACGCGGGATGTAGCGCGACCAGTCACCCAGGAACGCGCCGAAGGAAATCGGGTTGCTCATGGCCACCAGTGCCGAGCCGATGAAGGCAGCCCAGAAGCCAGCCTGGCCCATGGCGACGGTGCCGGCGAAGTGGCTGTCGAACGCTGGCGCGAAGGCGAAGATGCCCAGCAGAAACAGCAGGCTCGCCGCCCACACCGCAATGCGGTTGACCCACAGCATGAAGCGAAAGCCGTAGATGCACACGGTCAGCACCAGCAGGGCAAACAATCCATAGGCCAAGCCCAGGGTCAGGTCGGTTTCCGGCAGGCCAATCAGACGTTTCGCACCACCGACCAGCGCATCACCGGAACTCCACACCGACAGTGAGAAGAAGGCAATCGCCGTCAGCAGCGACAGAAACGAGCCGACAATCCGCCCATGCACACCAAAGTGCGCACCCGAAGACACAGCGTTGTTGGTGCCATTGATCGGCCCGAACAAGCCCATGGGCGCCAGGATCAGCGCGCCCACCAACACGCCCAGCACAATCGCCCAGACCCCAGCCTGGAACGACAAGCCGAACAGCACCGGAAACGAGCCCAGCACGGCGGTGGCAAAGGTATTGGCACCGCCGAATATCAGGCGAAACAGATCCTTGGGCCTGGCGGTACGTTCGTGGTCCGGGATCTGTTCGACCCCGTTGGTTTCTATTCTGCGAATACTGTTTTGGTTGTTTTTATTATTCATGATCAGCTCCGATCACATTGGCTAAGGGGGCGGCAGCCCTTCCGGCATAGCGGACAAATGTTCGTGACAGGCCAGCCACAGGCCTTGTTGTTTTAGGTGAGACGCTTGCCGTTTGAAGACAATGGTCTCGCGCTCCTGGCTAAAAAATTGCTCCCCGTTCATGCGCAGCTCGGTGGCCACGTCATGAATAAATACCGCCACGTCACCTTGCAGGCTGACAAAGGCATTGCTTGAGGTGCAGGACAGCACCTCAAACCCCTCGTCCGCGCGCCAGCTGTCCCACAACGCCTGGTAGGCATTGCGGCTCAGCAGCGGTTGGGGGAGGGTGTAGAACACGAAGCTGGCATCGGCGGTGAATGCGCCAAAGTAAGCCTCGCGGTCATTCGCGGCGAAGGCCGCCACCAGCTCGGCGGCGGCTTTCAATACCTGCTGCAGGCTCATCAGCGATGCGCCACGCCGGGCAGTACGCAGAGCATCTCGTACAGCAGGTTGGCGCCGAGCAGCGAGGTGTTGCCGGTGGTGTCGTAAGGCGGCGAAACTTCTACCAGATCACAACCAACCAGGTCGAGGCCCTGGCAGCCACGGATGATCTCGATCGCCTGGATGGTGGTCAGCCCGCCGATTTCCGGGGTGCCGGTGCCAGGTGCCCAGGCCGGGTCGATGCCGTCGATATCAAAGCTCAGGTACACCGGGCCGCCGCCGACTTTTTCGCGCACTTCGGCCATCAACGGCGCGAGGGAGTGGTGCCAGCATTCTTCGGCCTGGACCACGCGGAAGCCTTGTTTGCGGCTCCAGTTAAAGTCTTCGGCGGTGTAGCCCTGGGCGCGCAGGCCAATCTGTACGACGCGGTCGCAATCGAGCAGGCCTTCTTCCACGGCGCGGCGGAAGGTGGTGCCGTGGGCGATTTTCTCGCCGAACATATGGTCGTTGACGTCAGCGTGGGCATCGATGTGCACCAGCCCAACCTTGCCGTGCTTTTTGTGGATAGCGCGCAGGATCGGCAGGGTGATGGTGTGGTCGCCGCCCAGGGTCATGGGGATTACGTCGTGCTCAAGGATCTCGTCGTAGGCTTCTTCGATGATGCGCACGGCGTCGAGCAGGTTGAAGGTGTTGATCGCCACGTCGCCGATGTCGGCAACCGACAGCGAGTCGAACGGTGCGGCGCCGGTGGCCATGTTGTAAGGGCGGATCATCACCGATTCGGCGCGTATTTCACGCGGCCCGAAGCGGGTGCCGGCGCGCAGCGAGGTACCGATATCCAGGGGCACGCCGACAAAGGCGGCGTCCAGGCCTTTGGCCGTTTGCAGGTGGGGAAGTCGCATCATGGTGGCGATGCCGGCGAAGCGCGGCATTTCGTTGCCGCCCAGTGGTTGGTGGAAAATCTTGTCCACGGGAGTGCCTCATCGTTGTTTTGTTTATTAGGGGCCGATTCTGCGAAAAGCCCGTGGCGGGAAGAATCGGCAGAGGCAAATACTTAGTTCAGATTTTTCTAAACTAATGGCTGAGGTAAACTGTGACCCGGCAGGTCCTTCCTGCCGAACTCGGTCAAAATGTGGGAGCGGGCTTGCTCGCGAATTAGGTGTATCAGTCACAGATGTATTAACTGAACTACCGCATTCGCGAGCAAGCCCGCTCCCACAGGTTTTGTGTGTCCTCTGGAGATTTTATGGCCAACGCCTTGCCCGACCTGAAACTCCTGCGCATCTTCGTCAGCGTCGTGCGCCACCAGGGTTTTGCCAATGCCCAGCACGAACTCAACCTGTCGACGTCGGCCATCAGCACCTACATGAGCCAACTCGAATCGGCCCTGGGCCTGGTGCTGTGCCATCGTGGGCGTGGCGGGTTCAGCCTGACCAGCAAGGGCGAGTTGTTCCATCAGGAAACCTTGCGCCTTTTAGGTGAGCTCGAAGGCTTCGAGCAATACGCCGCCGCCCTGAAGGGCGAGCTGCGCGGCACCCTCAAGCTGGGCGTGCTGGACTCCACCGTCAGCGACAAGGCGTTGCCGTTCGCCGAAGTGATCGGTGCCTACAGCCTCGAACACCCGGCCGTGCACCTGCATCTGTCGGTGATGAGCCCTTACGAGCTGCAACTGGGTGTGCAGGACAACCGCCTGGATTTGGCCATCGGCGCCTTTTCCAACCGCATGAGCGGGCTGATCTACATGCCGCTGTACCGCGAACAGCACTGGTTGTATTGCAGTACGCGCCACCCGTTGTTCAACGAACGGCGCATCCCCGAACAGGTGATCACCCAGCAGCGCATGGTCGGCCGAGGCTATTGGAGCCAGGCCGAACTGGCGCGGCATGGTTTCAAACACAGTGCGGCCACCGTGGAAAGTATGGAAGCTCAGTTGATCCTGGTGCTGTCCGGTGCCTACATCGGTTACCTGCCCGAGCACTACGCCCAGGCCTGGGCCGACAAGGGCGACCTGCGCGTCTTGCTGCCGGCAACCTTCGGCTACCAGGCGCCGTTCTCAATGATCATGCGCCGAGGCCGCAGCCGCGAACCGCTGATCCAGACGTTCCGCGATCTACTCAAAGCGCAGCTCAACCAGGCCTGATAAACCATGTCCAGACCCCAATGCCCTCGCTGCCTGCGGCCCGTTACTCACTGTCTGTGCGCGCTGATCCCCAGCCTCGACAGCCGCACGCGCATCTTGCTGTTGCAGCACCCGAGTGAGGTCAATCACGCGCTCAATACCGCGCGGTTGGCGGCACTGGGCTTGAACAATGCGCAGTTGGTGGTGGGCGAGGTGTTTGACGACCTGGCCATGCTATTGAGCCCGCCGGGTTATCAGGCACGCCTGCTGTTCCCGGCGGACGATGCTGAGCCGTTGCAAACCTATACGCCGAGCGATCAACCGCTGTTACTGGTGGTGCCCGATGGCACTTGGCGCAAGGCGCGCAAGCTGCTGCACCTCAACCCGCTGTTGGCGGCTTTGCCGCGCGTGACCCTGGCGGGCGAACGCGTCTCGCGTTATCGGTTGCGCAAGGCACCCGGCCCGGGCGCGTTGTCGACCGTGGAAGCGATCGTGCAAGCACTGCAGGTACTTGAAGCCCCGGCTTCATTCGATGCGTTGCTCAAACCTTTCGACGCATTGATCGAAGGCCAGATTGCGGCGATGGGGGAGGCGGTCTACCAGCGTAATCATGTAGAGGCTACATAGCTACCGCCCGGCTTAAGCGCCGTTGAATAGGCTCGTCATTTATCACACTCCCCGAGGGGAAAAATGACAGAGCCTGACGTGACACCCCCAGCCCCGGATACGTTATCTGCGTATATCGAGGAACAACAAGCGCTAGGGCCGCTGATGTCTGGCGCCGAGTGGTCCATGACGCGCGTCCTGATGCCTTTGCGCAAGACCCTCGAGCGCTTTTACGGCTGCCTCGATGTGCAACAGCAACAAGACTACGTCCGTTTGCAAAAGGCCTGCATCCGCGCACAAACCACTTTCGAAGCGGCCATTGATCAACTCGGTGCCGACCTTGAAGCCGCCTCGTTGTCGACGCTGACGGCAGCACTGAAAAAACTTGCCGGTAAAGAGGTCGACCCCAAGGTCGCCCGTATCCATACCCGTTACTTGAAACCGGCTGATACATCGACGCCAAACGACCCGGCTCTGAGGCTTCCCCGCGTTGCGAATGACCGCGTAGACAGCCCGGGGTTGTCCAGCGTCACGCTGTGGGAGGCCGCGTGCATGAACTACAGTGGTTTGTCGGGATGGGGGTTTCCGGGGCATGTCAGCCTGGAGGAGGCCAGCTACCTGGATTCGAATGTCGGCATCAGCGCGGCGGATTTTATTAAATTGGTGCGCGATCTCAGTCTGGGCACGCTGTTACGCGAGCGCCTGGATAGCGCGCTGCAGAGCTCCACGCTATTGGGCGCACAGGTAATGGCACTGGCAACCGCAGAGCTTGAGTTCGCGCTGATAGAGGCCTTGAGGACCAGCGACCGAAGCCGCGTTGACCGGGAAAAATACCAGGCTGTGGTGAGTGCGTTGTCAGGCGAGTCGCCTTGGGCGGTCACTCAAGAAGTGAAAATGTTCATTCCCCATGGCCCGAACAATACCAATGGGGCCGAACGCTATGGCCTGCTCGGCGTCTACACGGACCTGCCAAAAGGCGACTACCTGAGCATTCCCTATGTGATTTTTTCCGTCAAAGCCTGCAAAGGTGTGTTCAGCTATTTCCCCGACCGGCCGGGTGGCGCCCTCAGGCACTACGACAAATTTTCGGAGGCGTCCAAAGAGTTTTACGTCGGCTTCAAGGCGTTCCATACGCGTGAAGAAATGCGGTGGTTGTATCAGTCCATGTCGCTGCCGGATTATGCGCGCTTGAGCGCCAGGTCAGCCAAAGAAAGCATGCCGGAGGGGCTAGATGCCTTTGCCCGGTTCTTGTACCGGTTGTTCGGGCATGCAAGCAAGCTGACTCAGGTCGACCACCTCGGCTACAAGCCCGAGAGCGTTAACAACGCACCAACAGTCAGCCTCTATCGTTTTTACATCGAGCGTTGCCGAGCCAACCTCAAGGTATTGGCGCATGAAACGCCGGGCTTCATGGCCACCTTGCTTGAGTTTTTCCAGACGCTGTTCGGTGAAATCATCAGCCTGCTGTTGATCCCGGCGCCAGGGCCTTTGAAAGGTCTGGGGCGGTTGAGAGCGTTCGCCATGTTCACTTCAATAGGGCAGACACTTTTCCAGGGGCTGCAGAAGGATGGCCGTGGCGACTTGGTGCAAGCGGCGATGGATGTCGCTGACTTGCTCAGCAGCAGGTTCCTGCACGCACGTTTGGCCCCGACTGTCAGGCGCCGGCATCAAGCGTTGTATGAGCGTCTGGCCCAACAAAGCAAGCCCCTGACCGCCGCCGAGCGCGAGAGCCAGACTGGCGGCCAACTGCTGGAAAAAATGCTGGGCGCTACAAATGTGCCGCCACAAAAGCTGGAGCGGATCGTCAGCCTCAGCAACAGCTCGAGAGCCGACCTGGACCAGGTCTGGGATGGAGCACCGCCCTCGGCATCGCTGGTTGAGGCAGTGCATCGGTTTAACGTCGACCAGCTGATCGACTGGGCAGCCGAGGGGGCCGACGCCAGGCGTCCCGAGGCGGTGGGGGCGGTTGAGATTCTCGCTCCGCTACTCACCCAGCATAAGGATTGGCCGAAAAGCACTGCCTTGAGCATTCAAAATCCGCAAGGTGTGGAGGTGCGGCGCTACAGCAAACGGGCTGACCATAAGACCACGGCGGTGGTCACGGTAACCGCGTTGGAAGGCTATCTGTTTGCTCATTCAACGCCACGGCGGATTACCCTGAGTTTGCCCCAGGCCATTGTCGATTTGCTCCCCGAGGTTTTTTTATCGGGCGAGTCCACGTTGGCCGAACAACTGGCCGGCAAGGCCGACGCGTTGCGATTGGATCTGTTTGAGGCGCTCACGGAATATGCCAATGCCAGTCGCTCTACGGCCCCGACCGTGTCTCAGTCAGTGCTTCGATTACTGCCTGACAGTGTTGCCGACGATACCCCTGCGCACGCGGTGATCGAGCAGCTACACAGCTTGCACCCGCTGTTGAGTCGGGCACGCTTGCTGGAGGTAGTGCGCCAACATCCGTTGTCGGAACATCAGCAGACACAACTCCTGCAATCGCAACTGCAACCCGAAGCGCTGTACACCGCGCTACGCTCTGCCCGTCAGAAGGCACGCGCAGAAGCCATGGTTGACGGCGTACTCCATCCTCGGCGTTTCAGTCAAAAAACTCAGGGCTGGGCCACAGAGTTTGCCGCCGGGGTACTGCGTGACCTGACCGGCCAGGTACTGGTCATCAGCCCTCAAGCCCAAGCTATACCTTATGTTTCGCGAGGGCCGCTGGACAAAACCATTGTCGTGATCGACCACGGGCGCGGACAGTTCTCACTGTATGACTCTCAATCGCCCAACCCAAGGGCGGCCGAAACCGATGATTTATACCAAACGGTCGTGCGCCAAATCTCTGAACACGACCTGCTACGGTTGAAGTGGGACGCGCAGAGCGCCGCCTCTCAGTTCCGTCACGCAGTGGCCCGGACCTTGCTCAACAACCTTACGCCCGATGGCAGGTTTTATCCGTCACGCCGTGAGATCGGGCGATACGCCAGCGTGGTCGAGACGTCAAATATTGTGCCCGAGCCTGACGCGCTGGGCCTCTACAGCCTGGGCGCCGATCGCTACCTGTTTATCGAAGGTGAGTATTTTAATGTCACCCAGGAGCAGGGGCTTGGCCCCTGGCGTATTCAGCACCCGTCCCTGGAACTCGCCTATGCGCCGGTGCTGACTCACAACGGCGCGGGCGCCTGGCGGCATGAATGGGAGAACCCACTGACCTGGGACGGGCAGAAACCGCTTCAGCGTCTCGGGCCTTGGGTGCGTGAGTTGACGCCGGATGCCATTGTGCAGATCCAGCAGATCAGTGGCGTGACGCCGGCTATTCTGCGCCGGGTGCATGTGCGTAACGAACGCCCCCCTGCCATCCTGCGCGAGACCGTTGAGCGTTTCACGATTCATCAGCGGGTCAAATCGGGTGTGGAAGTCGGGCGGGACTTTTACGATGAGCTGCTCGGTGAGATCGGGCCTGAGGCTGCCGACACGTTGGTCGGGACGACGGGAGCGTCTCGTACCGATCAAGTCACTGTGCTCGAGACAAAGTTGAGCATCGACAAGCCACAGATGGAGCGGCTGTTTTTCAAGGCCCTGTGTCATAAGAGCGAGCCATCGTCCGACCCTTTGGCTCGAGTGCTGCAGCGTGATTTTCCCAGCTTGACCGCAGTCATCGCCGAGGACCTGGTGAGCCAGGCTACACCTGCCGAACGCAGCAGCCTTGAGTCTGCCCGTGTACCTTTGACCCTTACGCCATATGTCCGCTGGTATCTCAAAGAGCTGCGCAGAGCCAGGGCTGTGGAGGGCGTGTACCTGTCTGCGGCGATGAATGAAGACAGCGCGAAGTTAATCCTGCACACATTGCCGGCTATATCGGGGTGGTCGTCCCACCTGCGGGTTGAGGTGTGGGAGCGAGGATCGCTGATCGACAGCATCGGTACTTCGGATGGGCCGCTCAAATGCGTACTGGAGCCGGTGGCTGGCGGTTACCGGGCATTCATTCCTCAATCGGACGGCAGCCGACATTCGGTTGGAAGCCCTGGCCCTTTCTTGTCCGTTTTGTTGGACGCGCTACCGCCCCTTGAGCGCCAGGCAATTGGCTATACCCATGAGGGTGGCCTCAATGAGTTGATCCTGGAAATTGGTCGTCGCCTGGACCCCGAACTGGGGGCGGCGGACACCTTGCTTGGCATAGGATGGCCCACGTGGAAAAACCCACCGCGACGCGTGGCCGACGGGAGAGTGGGTTATCCATTGAGCGGCGAGGACGAATGGAAGGCAGAGGATCGTAATCTGGTGTCACGTATGCGTGTGTTGTTTCCGTCCAAGACAGATACAGAGGTTTGGGACATTCTCATGCAGGCTGGTGACTCTTTCCGCGACCGCGACGCAATGGTTGAGTATCTGGTCAGCGAACGGAATGCGTTGAACAATGCGTTGTCGCAGTGGCGCAGGGAGTCGTCGCGCACCGACCCGCAGCATCCTGGCGCGCGTGCACTGGAATTGGCGACGGCGCGGATTCAGCGCTGCTGGGCCAAGGAAGGTTTCACCAGGGGCGTCGCTGAGGAGCTTAATCTGGATGACCTGGATCTGAAGACGTTGCCTGCATTACGCGCGTTTTTTGGGCATGTGACGATACTGAGTCTGAGAAATAACCGCTTGAGCGCATTGCCGGAGCACTTCTTTAGAGGTTTTCCGGCTCTTCGCCAGATTTACTTCAACGGTAACCAGTTCATACATGTGCCTGATCTGGACGGGCTTTCCCACTTGAAAGTGCTTAACGTGTCGAACAATCGGCTCGTTTTGAACTTGCAGGACGAGTATCAATTGGCGCAGTTGCCCGGTTTGAGGAGTCTTGATTTATCAGGGAATCCACTGGGGCACGGGCGCCAGTTGAGATTCAATGCATTAAGGCATTTGCGCCAACTCAACCTGCGCAATTGCCAACTGGATCGGTTGCCGCTTGGGGCTGTATCCCTTGCCTCATTGCGTTGGTTTGACCTGCGCGACAATAACATCCAAGACTTGACCGAGACGGATGTGTTCATCTATCCCGACGTTCATCGCGGGATGAATCTGCGCGGTAATCCACTCTCCTCTCAGGCGCGGCAAATACTGCGCCTTAGAGGAGAACGCCCGGGGCAACGGGATATTGATTTTGGGCTATGGGAGCCGGCAGCAGGGATTGATCAACGTGCCAATCGATGGTTGGCGCTGCTGCCCCCTGGCGATGTACAAGCGCGAGAACAAGCCTGGGCGGCACTGCAAGCGCAGCCGATGGCGGATTCTTTTTTTGAGCTGTTGGGGAGCATTGCGACTTATCCCAGGTTTGTCGATGCTCAGCATCGGGTGCTGAGAGAAAGCCTGACGCGGCGCGTTTGGCGGTTGATTGATGCGGCGTCATCTCCTGACGGTGTAGAGCGCATTGCCGACCGAGTAGCCTATGGCTACATGGGCGGTGGTATAGACGGCTGGCTGTTGGGCTTGCATCGACTTGAACTGCTCATGTTGCCGCATCGAATTCTCGCAGAGGATTTGCAAAGTGCCGGGCCACGTCTAGCGGGTTACTACCGCGCATGGCGTCGGCTGAACTCGCTGGATCAGCAGGTTGACTATCACTATCCGGGCCAGAGTTTCCAGCAGGCCTGCACGCGAATCTTGAGTTGTCGCATCGCCTTGCAGGTGCCCCTTGAGCTGCTGGAGGTGCTGCCGGAGCGTTTCAATGTGCCGATCGCGGAGCTTAGTACTGAAACGATCAGAGCACTGACTCAGAGCATCCTGGGTAAAGAACGTGAGATGAATTGGCCAGCGTGGCTCCAGAATCAGAGTTACTGGATAGAATTTATAGAACGCAAATACGCAAACAGATTGGCTGCTGCCCTAAATCAATATGATCGGCCTCTGGAGCTTGCAACTCACAATGCAAATAATGGGGTGATGAATCAAGGGCAGTACTTGCAGTACGTCGACACTTTGCAAGCCGCAAGGCAGATTGCTAAAAATCAGCTTATCCAGGTGTTAACCCTCGAAGAGTCGGGAGCCCAATAAGGGCTAGGCATAACGACTTATGCCTTTACGCGATAAGCACCACACTTTGCGTGATATGGCCCGCCGGCCTTTCCCGGTATGATGTTCGCCCCCGCAGTCTGGATTGCGAATACGCCATGACCTTGCAGTACCCTACAATCGCCGATTGTGTCGGCAACACGCCCCTGGTCCGCTTGCAACGCATGGCGGGTGAAACCAGCAATACCCTGTTGCTCAAGCTCGAAGGCAACAACCCGGCCGGTTCCGTCAAGGACCGCCCGGCGTTGTCGATGATCACCCGCGCCGAGCTGCGCGGGCAGATCAAACCGGGCGACACCCTGATCGAAGCCACCTCGGGTAACACCGGCATCGCCCTGGCCATGGCCGCGGCGATCAAGGGCTACAAGATGGTGTTGATCATGCCCGACAACGGCAGTGCCGAGCGCAAGGCGGCGATGACCGCCTATGGCGCCCAACTCATCCTGGTCACCCAGGAAGAAGGCATGGAAGGCGCGCGTGACCTCGCCGAGCGCATGGCCGCCGAAGGCCGTGGCGTGGTGCTCGACCAGTTTGCCAACGGCGATAACCCCGAGGCGCACTACACCAGCACCGGCCCGGAAATCTGGCGCCAGACCCAGGGCAGCATCACCCATTTCGTCAGTTCCATGGGCACCACCGGCACCATCATGGGGAATTCGCGCTACCTCAAGGAGCAGAACCCGGCGATCCAGATCGTCGGCCTGCAGCCGATGGAAGGCGCGTCTATCCCTGGTATTCGTCGCTGGCCCGAAGAGTACCTGCCCAAGATCTACAACGCGACGCGTGTGGACCGCATCATCGATATGGCCCAGCGTGAAGCCGAAGACACCACCCGCCGCCTGGCGCGTGAAGAAGGCATCTTCTGCGGGGTTTCTTCCGGTGGCGCTGTGGCCGGTATGTTGCGCTTGTCCAAAGAAGTTGAAAACGCGGTGATCGTCGCGATCATCTGTGACCGAGGCGACCGTTACCTGTCGACCGGCATCTTCGACGAACCCAACTGATGGCCAAGCACGAGAGAGGCCTGCGCTTTCAGCCGACGGGCGGCAGTCGCGCCCCGCAGATTCCGGTGGGCAAGAAACAACGCCTGACCATCGAGCGCCTGGCCAACGATGGCCGCGGCATTGTGTTTTTTGAAGGCCGCACCTGGTTCGTCAATGGCGCGCTGGCCGGCGAAGAAGTCGAAGCACGGGTGCTGGGCGCCCACGGCAAAATCGTCGAGGCGCGTACCGAGCGTGTGTTCAAGGCCAGCGAGTTGCGTCGCCCGGCGCCGTGCGCGCACTTTGGCCGATGCGGCGGTTGCAGCGTGCAGCACCTGCCCCATGACGAACAACTTGCCCTGAAACAGCGCATGCTCGCCGAGCAACTGTCCCGCGTGGCCGGTGTCGAGCCGCAAGAGTGGGCGGCACCTTTGAGCGGCCCGGAATTCGGCTACCGTCGCCGCGCCCGTGTGGCGGTGCGCTGGGATGCCAAGGCCAAACAGCTTGAGGTGGGCTTTCGCGCCGTGGCCAGCCAGGACATCGTCGCCATTGATGATTGCCCGGTGCTGGTACAGGCCTTGCAACCGATCATGCAGCGTTTGCCGAACATGCTGCGCCGCCTGAGCAAGCCTCAGGCGTTGGGGCATGTGGAATTGTTCAGTGGTTCGTCAATTGCCGTGTTGCTGCGGCATATGGCGCCGCTGTCCGAAGCGGACATGCAGGTATTGAAAGAATTTTGCACCTTCCATGACGCCCAATTGTGCCTGCATGGCGAGGGTCGGCCGGAACCTGTGGAGGCGGATACTGCCTTGGGTTATCGGTTGGAACAGTGGGGGCTGGAACTGGCTTATCGCCCTGGTGACTTTGTGCAGGTCAACGCTGCTGTCAACGCAGCCATGGTCGCCCAGGCCCTGGAGTGGCTGGCGCCACAGCCCGAAGAACGAGTGCTGGATCTGTTTTGCGGGCTGGGCAACTTTGCCCTGCCACTGGCCAGACAGGTGCGCGAAGTGGTGGCGGTAGAGGGTGTGCAGACCATGGTCGAGCGGGCGGCGCAAAACGCCGTCAGCAACAATTTGCATAATGTGCAGTTTTTTCAGGCCGATCTGTCCCAGCCTTTGACCGACGCAGAATGGGCCAAACAGGGCTTTTCTGCGGTACTCTTGGACCCACCCCGTGACGGTGCCCTGGAGGTTGTGCGCAAGCTTGCGACGCTTGGGGCCAAGCGTCTGGTGTATGTGTCCTGCAACCCGGCCACGCTGGCGCGGGACACGGTTGAGTTGGTCAAGCAAGGCTACCGGCTAAAACGTGCCGGGATCCTCGACATGTTTCCGCAGACAGCGCATGTCGAGGCCATGGCGTTATTTGAAGCGGGCTAGGATGCCCGTTTAATCCGACTGGCCTGTTGTCTCCTGGGCCGTGACCTGTCAGGGAGTTGTACCTAGCCTAATGGTTGCACCGCTAGGGTTACGCAGCAGGTCAGCGATGATTTTTGGCGCATCCAAGGTGCGTCGTAGGGAAGGTAAGCAAGATGGTACAGGTGAGAGCACACCAGCCGATCAACACCGACGGCAGTATCAATCTCGAGGCATGGCTGGATCATGCCGTCAGTGTCGACCCGGCACTGGACCGTGAAGCCTTGAAAGCAGCCTGCGAGTTCGCTCGTGAGTCTGAACAGCAAGACAATGCGGCCAAGAACCTGTGGGCCGAAGGCACTTCAAGCTTTCGCACCGGGTTGGAAATCGCCGAGATCCTCGCCGATCTCAAACTGGACCAGGATTCGCTGATCGCCGCCGTGCTTTATCGTGGTGTGCGTGAAGGGCACATCCCGTTGCCGACCGTCAGCCAGCGTTTTGGCGCCGTAGTGGCCAAGCTGATCGACGGCGTGCTGCGCATGGCCGCCATCAGCGCCAGCCTCAGCCCGCGCCAGTCCATGGTGCTGGGCACCCAGGGCCAGGTCGAAAACCTGCGCAAAATGCTGGTGGCCATGGTCGACGATGTGCGCGTTGCGCTGATCAAGCTGGCCGAACGTACCTGCGCGATCCGTGCGGTCAAGACCGCCGACGACGAAAAGCGCAACCGCGTGGCCCGCGAGGTGTTCGACATCTACGCGCCGCTGGCGCACCGCCTGGGCATCGGCCATATCAAGTGGGAGCTGGAGGATTTGTCCTTCCGCTACCTCGAACCCGATCAATACAAACAGATTGCCACGCTGCTGCACGAGCGGCGGCTTGACCGTGAGCGCTTTATCACCGACGTGATGGGCCAACTGCGTTCCGAGTTGCAGGCCACAGGCGTCGACGCCGACATCAGCGGCCGCGCCAAGCACATCTATTCCATCTGGCGCAAAATGCAGCGCAAGGGCCTGGCCTTCAGCCAGATCTACGACGTGCGCGCCGTGCGCGTGCTGGTGCCGGAAATGCGCGACTGCTACACCGCGCTGGGCATCGTGCACACCCTGTGGCGGCACATTCCCAAGGAGTTCGACGACTACATCGCCAACCCCAAGGAAAACGGCTATCGCTCGCTGCACACTGCGGTGATCGGCCCCGAGGGCAAGGTGCTGGAAGTGCAGATCCGCACCCACGCCATGCACGAAGAGGCGGAGCTTGGGGTTTGCGCGCACTGGCGTTACAAGGGCACCGACGTCAAGGCCGGGTCCAACCAGTACGAAGAGAAGATCTCCTGGCTGCGCCAAGTGCTGGAATGGCACGAAGAGCTGGGCGATATCGGCGGCCTGGCCGAGCAGCTGCGGGTGGATATCGAGCCGGACCGGGTCTATATCTTCACCCCCGACGGCCACGCCATCGACTTGCCCAAAGGCGCCACGCCGCTGGACTTCGCTTACCGCGTACACACCGAAATCGGCCACAACTGCCGGGGTGCCAAGATCAACGGGCGTATCGTGCCGCTCAACTACAGCCTGCAAACCGGTGAACAGGTCGAGATCATCACCAGCAAGCACGGCACGCCGAGCCGCGACTGGCTGAACCCGAACCTGGGCTACATCACCACGTCGCGGGCACGGGCGAAGATCGTTCATTGGTTCAAATTGCAGGCGCGCGACCAGAACGTCGCCGCCGGTAAAACCCTGCTTGAACGCGAATTGGCGCGCCTGGGCCTGCCACAGGTGGACTTCGACAAGCTGGCCGAAAAAGCCAACATGAAGATCGCCGAAGACATGTTCGCCGCCCTCGGTGCTGGCGACTTGCGCCTGGCGCAATTGGTCAACCTGGCCCAGCAACTGGTCGAGCCGGAGCGCGGCAGCGAGCAGTTGGAACTGATCCCACGCAAAGCCACCGGCTACAAGCCTGGCAAGCGCGGCGATATCCAGATCCAGGGCGTGGGCAACCTGATGACGCAAATGGCCGGCTGCTGCCAGCCATTGCCGGGCGATGCCATCGTCGGCTACATCACCCAGGGGCGTGGCGTGAGCATTCACCGCCAGGATTGCGCCTCGGTGCTGCAACTGGGCGGGCGCGAGCCCGAGCGCATCATCCAGGTCAGCTGGGGCCCGGTGCCGGTGCTCACGTATCCGGTGGATATCATCATCCGCGCCTACGACCGTTCCGGTTTGCTGCGTGACGTGTCGCAAGTGCTGCTCAACGAGCGCATCAACGTGCTCGCGGTCAACACCCGCTCGAATAAAGAGGACAACACCGCGTTGATGTCCCTGACCATCGAAATTCCGGGGTTGGACGCGCTGGGGCGGTTGCTGGGGCGGATTTCCCAGTTGCCGAACATCATTGAGACCCGGCGTAATCGCACGCCATGAATAGCTGGATGAACGCGGGCTAAAAATGTGGGAGGGCTTTTGTGGGAGCGGGCTTGCTCGCGAATACAGTGGTTCAGTCGCCAGATGTATTGACTGGTTCACCGCTTTCGCGAGCAAGCCCGCTCCCACATTTGACCTTCAGCGTTCCCACTTGAGCGGACAGAAACCGATGTATTCACTTGAAGACCTGCTGCACCTGATGAACCGCCTGCGCGACCCGCAATACGGGTGCCCGTGGGATATCAAGCAAACCTACGCGAGCATCGTGCCGCACACCCTCGAAGAAGCCTACGAAGTTGCCGATGCCATTGAGCGTGGCGACTTTGATCACTTGCAAGGCGAGCTGGGCGACCTGTTGTTCCAGGTGGTGTATTACAGCCAGCTGGCGAGGGAAGAAGGGCGTTTTGAATTCGCCGGTGTGATCGACAGCATCACGCGCAAGCTGATTCGTCGCCATCCCCACGTGTTTCCCACCGGCGATCTGTATGCGCCGCTGGATATTCCGCAGTTGAGCGAAGAACAGGTCAAGGAGCGCTGGGAGCAGATCAAGGCCGAGGAGCGTGTAGAAAAGTCCGACGCCCCGGAGCAACTGTCTCTGCTTGATGATGTGCCCACGGCCTTGCCCGCGTTATCCCGCGCCGCCAAATTGCAAAAGCGTGCCAGCCAGGTCGGTTTCGACTGGCCGTCCGCCTTGCCGGTGGTCGACAACGTGCGTGAAGAGCTCGATGAAGTGCTTGAAGCTATGGCCGATAACGATTCGGTGGCCATTGCCGATGAAGTCGGTGACCTGCTGTTTGCGGCGGTCAACCTGGCACGCCACCTCAAAGTCGACCCGGAAGCCGCGCTGCGTGGCGCCAGCGCCAAGTTCGAACGACGTTTCCGATTTATCGAACAGGCATTGCGCGATACGCACAAACCCATAGAAGATTGCACCCTCGAAGAGTTGGACGCCCTGTGGGGCGAAGCCAAACGCCAGGAAAAGAATGTGTCCAGCTGCGGTTGAGCAGTTGCCTAAGTGAGTAAGCACCATGAGCCTTTCCCTTCGCGACCAGTTGCTCAAAGCAGGTCTGGTCAACCAAAAGCAGGCCAAGCAGGTCGGCAAAGACAAACAGAAACAGCAGCGCCTGGTCCACAAAGGCCAGATCGAGGCCGATGACACCCAGGCGCGCCTGGCCGCCGAAGCGCATGCCGAAAAGGTCAAGCGCGACCAGGAACTGAACCGCCAGCAACAGGAAAAAGCCGAGGCCAAGGCCCGCACGGCCCAGGTCAAGCAACTGATCGAAACCTCGCGCCTGCCCAAGCTGACCACCGAGGACTACTACAACTTCGTGGATGACAAGAAGGTCAAGCGCCTGTCGGTCAACACGCTGATGCGCAACAAACTGAGCAACGGCTCCCTGGCGATTGTGCACCACGGCGGCGGCTACGAAGTGATCCCGCGCGAAGCGGCGCTGAAGATTCAGGAGCGCGCACCAGAGCGTATCGTGCAGCTCAATATCCTCACCGAAAGCCAGGTGCCGGATGAGGACGACCCATACGCCGCCTACCAGATCCCGGATGATCTGATGTGGTAAGGCGTTAAAAAACAACAAACCCCGCTCAAAAGGCGGGGTTTGTATTTTTAACCTGCAGCTTCAGCCGATCACCAATCCACGGCATAACTGACGCTGAAGGTGCGCCCTTCAGCGTTCGGGTATGGCGCACGGGCGTTGGCCTGGGCAAACATGTTCTGGTAATTGCGGTTACTGAGGTTGTAGATCGCGCCTTCCAGGCGACCGACCGGCAACCTGACCGAACCGAGCAGGTCGACCAGCGTATAACCTTTGATATCGCGGCCGTTGTTGTCTTTGGCCGCAGCGTCATAGTCGGCCAGTTGCATGCCTTGCAGGCGCAGGCTGTAGTCGCCACGGTCATAGCCGACAAAGGCGGTAGTCTTGGCAGGCGAGATACGTGTGGCGGGCAGGTCGATCCATTTGCCGTTTTGCTGGGTCTCGCCTTTGGCGTAGGCGTAAGTGCCGCCTACCGACCATTGATCGGTGACGTTGTAGGTCAGGCTGGTTTCGATGCCGCGCACGCGCTCTTTCTGGTTGATCAGGCGCAACACACGATCATTGGCATCATAGAACTGGGTGACGTCCGAGGTGTTTTCATACGCGGTGACGTTGGCCAGCCACTTGTCCCAGTTGCCACGCCAGCCGAGCTCGTAGCTGTCGACCTTGAGGGCTTGGGCGTTCAGGTCTTGAATGTCGTACTTGCTGTTGACGTCACGCAGGAAGCGCTGGATATCCGGTAGGGAAAACCCCTGGCTGAAATTGACGAACACATCCTGGTTTTCACTCAGGTGGTACACCGCACCCAGGTTGTAGAGCGTGTCATCGTATTTGAGGGTGCCGCCCGGCAGTGTGGCGCGGTTGCCGGTCTGCACGATCTCGCCGTAGGCAATGCTGTCGGACACTTCGCTTTCGATCCACTCACGGCGTATGCCGCCACGTAAGGTCCAGTCATCGATATCGTAGGACAGCTGACCAAAAATGGCTTTGGTGGCGGTTGCGATGTCCGGGCCCATTTCAAAGGTGGTGCCGGTCTTGGTATAGCTCAGGCCATTGACCCGGTATTGATCGCCGCGTTGGCGCGAGGTTTCGTGGTCATAGTCGGCGCCCCAGACCAGGTTGCCGGTCGCCGCGCCGATGTCCGGCATTTGTGTATCGATCGCTGCCCGCACACCATAGACGTCTTGCACACTGTTGTTGTCCGACACCCCGGCACGACCGCGAGACAGGTCCGGGAAGAACAGTGCATCGGCACGCCGCCAATAACTTTCGACCTGCAAGCCCTGGCCGTAGAAGTCCTTGTCGGCGTAATTGAGGTTTACCGCCTGGTTGTGGGTGAAGGGCTGGTCATCCAGGTCCAGGCCTTTTACCGCGACCGCAGTGCTGGTGATGCGTGGGTTCTTGGTGTAGCGGGTGTCCTGTTCATCTTTATAGTCTTGCAGCGACAGGCTGATCTTCTTGTCGTCATCCAGCTCATAGCCGAAGCGACCTTGCAGGTCGTAGGTGTCGGTGTCCATGTTGCTGCCCTGGGACGTGTCCTGGGGAATGCGTTTGCCGTTACCGTCGAACTGGTCGTTGCGTTGCACCGTATTGCCCGACACGTACCAGTCCACCGGGCCCTTGCGGCCGGTGGCACTTTGGAAGGCTTCGTAGGAGAACCCTTTGTGGCTGAAGTTGTTACCGGCGGTCATGCCGATCTTGCTGCTGAAGGCCAGGTCTTCGCCTTTGTTGCGCTTGGTGATGATGTTGATGATGCCGCCTGACGCGCCGGCGCCATAGACGCTGCTGGCGCCGGAAATCACTTCGATGCGCTCGATGCTTTCCGGTGCCACGCTGTTGAGCTGGCGGAAGTTGTCACGCGTGGCGTTCTGGGACACGCCATCAATCAGGATCAGCGTGTTGCGCCCGCGCAGCGTTTGACCGAAGTTGCTCATGCCACCGCTGGAGGGCGCTATGCCCGGGACCAGTTGCCCGAGGATATCGGCAACCCGACGTCCTGCTGCTGCCTGTTGGCGGATCTGTTCTTCGTTGATGACCTGCACCGAGCCTGGGATCGCGGCAATGCTGGTTTCACTGCGAGTGGCTGAAACGACCGTCGCCTGCAATTGCAGGTTGGTAGCCGCCGCTGGCGCGTCTTCAGTCTGATCAGCCCAGACAGGCACGCTTATCGAACCGAGCAGGGGCAGCAGGACGGCCCATTGTGATTTGTTCATGATCTTGCCTTTGAGTTATTAGAAGTATTGACAGAAAAATCGGTAGTTTCAGGTGTTCGGGTGAACGAACGGATGGCGCGGATACCCAGGGCCGCCAATGCATAGGTCAGTGCCACCAGCCAAAAGCTGTGCGCCAAGCCCACCATTGCCATGCCGACGCCACCCAACAGCGCACCGCACAACGCGCCGCCTTTTGCGGCGCTGTTGCCCAGGCCCAAGGCAAACCCCTGCTGGCTGGGTGCGACGGTATTGGCGATCAACGTGTAGGCAACCGGTAGCAGCGCGCCTTGCCACACGCCCCACAGCAGCCGGCTGGCGAGGAACCCCAGCCATTCGCCGGCCATCGCCGTGAAGGCCAGCGTCAAGGCGCAAAACCACGTGACCCATTCGATGATTCGTAATGTTTGCGCCGCGGGGTGTCGGTCAAACAGGCGGCCCCATAGCGGCGCGGACAGCGCGAGCGTCAGAGCACTGGCGGCGTAGCTGGCGCCGATCAGCCAGGCAGGAGCGTGTAAAACATCGGCGACGTACAGGGCATAAAACGGTTGGGGCATCATTTTGGCTGCCTGGATCAGCACGATGATGGCGAGCATTGCGCCGAGCCAGCCTTTGGGGAGTGCCGCAGGCGTTGAGGCGCGTACCGGTCTTGAGCGCGGCGCATCGCTGGGTAAAAACAGGCTGATCAGCGCGCACAGCAGGCAAACCGCCGTGGCGCTGTAGCACAGCAATGCGAAACCGGAAATATCCATCAGCCAGCCACCCAGCACCGGCCCGGCCAGCGAACCCACGGCGGTAGCCGATTGCAGCCGCGCCAGAATATGCCCGCGCCCACCTTCGGTGCAGTACGCCAGCGCATAGGCCTGGGCCGCTGCAATAAAACCGGCCAACGCACCTTGCGCCACGCGAATGACCACCAGCAGCCACGGATCGGTGGTGACAGCGGCCAGCGCCTGGCATACCGCCAGTGCCAGCAGCGCGCGAATGATCATCGGCTTGTGGCCGGTACGATCACCCAGGCGCCCCCACATTGGCGTGAGGATCATCGCCGCCATCATCGGCCCGGCATACACCAGCGACGACAGCAGGCCGGTGTACTGGGCGTTGGCTACGCCCAGCAGCTTCTGGATCTGCAACGGCCAGAAGGGACCGCTCATTTCCATGGCACCCATCGACACCAGCTGAATCACCACCAACAGGCGCAGTGCAGTGTTGTTAGCCGACATTGGCGGCAGTGCTCAGCGGGTTCGGCAGACGCCCGACGATATCGGCGTGGCTTTCCATCAGGCGCATGCGCATAAACGACTTGGCTGGCCAGTCCTGCTCCAGCAGTGCGGTCCGTTCGGTCTGCCAGCGTTGGGGCTCGACCTGGCTGCGCAAATCATCGAAACATTCGCGGACCTGGGCTGACAGTTCGTCCCACAGCAGCCCCTGGGGAATATCGAAGTGGCGCGCACTGAGCAATACCAGTTCGCCCAAATGGCACATGAACACCGTGTGCAGCAACTTGTCGCGCACAAAGCCGGCGTCGTCGTACAAGGTCATCTTCGGGTCGTGCAGTTCGATGTCCAGGCCGTGTGCGTGCAAGGTCTTGCGGTCGATGCGGATATCACCGAAATCACGCAGCAACAGACGGCTTGCTTGCCCGTCGGAGCCCATGACCATAAATGAGTTCTGCTGATGGGCCTCGAAGGCCACGCCATAACGCAGGTACATGCCCAGCAGTGCCGGCACTGCGATCGATGCATAGTCTTTAAAAAACGCCTGCATGGCCTGCGCGTCGTCGGTGCCTTTGCTCAAGCGTACCCACTGCTTGAGCAGGGGTTGCCCATGCTGATCGATGGCAAACAGGCCACCTACCGGAATGGCCATTTCGCCCGGTTTAAGCAGGCTCTGCGGGTTGTCCCGGTACAGCACGGCCAGGTGTCGCGAGTGTTCGTCATTGGCAGGTTGTGGTTGGAAATGCACGCCGAGTCGTTCGGGCACGATGCTCAGGATTTTTTGAATTTTTGGCTCACGTGCCAGGATGGTTTGCAGCAGATGGCTGATCCGTGGGCCCATGCGCGCGGAGCGTGGCGACACTGTGCGCTGCACACTGGTCAAGCGCAGCGACACCGGGAGCTTGACCATTGGCGCGTCGCACCGACCTTCGGGCAACACGGTCCTGAACGACATGGTCGGGTGTGCGGTGAACGCGACGATGTCCGTCAGCACCAGCAGCCGGTCGCCGATTTCATTGGCGAACAGTTGCGGTAGCTCTTGGCGAGCCTGCCAAGGGTGAGCGGGCATCGGCAGGTAGTCGCCGGCCTCAAGGCCTTGAGCGGTCAGATGCGCCGTCAATTGGCGTGCGGCCTGCGGGAAGTGGTTTTGCCACCACTGCCAGTAATCTGCAGTACCGGCCAGGCTTTCGACATGGGCGTACTGGCGGTGCAGCGCGCAGAGTAATACCGGGAAGCGCGCTTCGAACTCCGGCGAGAATTCAATCACCTGCTCTGTTCCCAGGCCCAGCTTTGTCTTGTAGTTGGGGTGCCATGGATGGCCCAGGGTGCCCCATTGCTCAAGTACTGATGTCGGGTTGGAAATGCTTGGGTTGTTGTTGAGGTAGCTGAGCAAATTGTTTTGATGCGCGGGGGCCATTGCGGCGTGCAGCTCGAGGGTCCACTGCTCGTGGAAAGCGAGGCACAGCGTATCGTTGACAAGGCTGTCATCTATCTCGCTGTTGAGGCGGCTCAAGACGTCGGGGGCGGCAGATGATTCGAGGCTGCTGTTGAGTAATGTCAGCAACTGCGAGGGGAATCGGATTGTCTGTTCAGGCTGGCCAGCGCGCAGGGCACTCACCGTGCCGCGCAAATCCCAGCTGGCCATGCGGCCCGGGCGCAGGTGATCGAAGCGTAGGCGGGTGTGGTCGGGCAGCTCCAGCCAGCAGCGATTGTGTTCGTCATAGGTGCGCGTGCCGGGGTTGAGCAGACCTTCACGGAACAATGCCTGCATCAGGCGCTGGAAGCTGCGTTCGGCGGCAGGTGCGAGGGTATCGATCAGGGCATCAAGCGTGACGTGCTTAGCCTGGAATTGGCGAGTGGAAAGTGCTTCACCCCAGCGTTCAAGCAGTAGTTTTTCCGGTGTGGCGACGTGTCCGTGCATCAATTCGAACTCCTTATCCGTGGGGCTGAGTGAAAAGCGAACGGATACTATCGAGAATCATTACCAAATGTCTATTTGTTGTTACGCTTTTTGCGGAAACGATTATTCAGGGAGTGAAAGGAGGGTGGTTCGAAGACAGAAAGAGCGACCACGCAGGTCCGCAGTCAGGACTTGAAGCGTCTAAATCAGGCTAGTTCAGTGTCTTTGAGATGACTTGTAATACGCGGCCTGAGGTCTTGTAGGATGTGTCTGTTTTCATACGGTTGTGGCAGAGCACGGGAAAACGACGGAGGTGAGAAACGAAAAACCCCGCTCAAAGGCGGGGTTTTTGTGGGCGGGCACACCAGCTGCTGTGTGGGGCTGGGTGGCTACCAGATTTCAGTGTTTCAGGAGCCTTCGACCTGGCGTTTCATCTCAAGAGATTCGAGCTCGTTTTTATAATTGTGGGCTTCGTTCTCGTTGTGGAACATGCCGACCAGTTGGTCTTGTTGATGTACATCCCAGATGTGAATCCCATGGCCCAGTGCTTCGTGGGACATGTGTGCATCGTCGCGTTCAGTTACTTTTACAGTCATCTGCTTGCTCCAATCTCTGGTTGATCTGCGGCAAGTCGTCGCAGGCCTCTTTTATATGTTTTGTTAGCTTGCTAAGTAAACCGATTTTGCGCGCAACTATTTATTGCAGGAAACGCAACAGTGCTGCAGGCCGCGTAAACCGCGACATTGCGTCGCAGGGTGCTGAGTTTTATGACAAAAGTTTCATGTTTGCGACCGGCTGGAGCCTTGTGTTGATCATTGAGCTGCCATCGCAGGCAAGCCAGCTCCCACCTTGAAATGCATTCACCCGTGGGAGCTGCGGTTCGACGCTTCGACTTGCCCGCGATGGCTGTAGTGGCTTCAACACAAAACCTCCAGGCGAAAAAAAGCCCCGCATTCAGCGAGGCTCTTTTTAATCACACCACGGTATCAGCTACCTTTGATAGCCTGACCATCAACAGTACCGTCCAACAGCATGATGTTGTATTCCTTGCCATCGGTTTCCACCTGGCGCAAGGCTACCAAAATGCCGCCCAGGTCCTTGGCAAACCACATCTGGGTGATGCGCTTGCTTTGAGTCGGGTCGCGTACACGTTCAACCTTGATCGCATCGATGGAGCCGACCTTGGTCTGGACTTTCTCCGGGCCGATCACGCGGAAGTCGTAGGTGTCGGTGTCGGTGCCTTCAACGACGATGTAGCTCATGCTCTTTTTGCCGGCCGCCACGTCACGTTGCAGTGCCAACTGATAGGTTGACTTGTCGAGCATGCCGCTTTGCAGGGGCACATTGACCGGGTCTTTGTTTTCAAAGCCGGTGACTTTCTTGGCCGTCTGGTCGAAGTCCAGGTTGATCTTCTTCGACTTGCCCAAACCACCGCGCTCGAAGCTGTAGCTCACGGGCTGCAGGGCATCTTTGTCGAGACGGATCACACTGGTCTCAGTGAGGCTGGCGATCATCATGGAGGCCTTGAAATTCAAGGTCCACGAGCCATTGTCATTCTTGACCAGGCTGCGTTCGGCCGAACCGCTCATGGGCAACTGTTTCCAGTCGGCGGTGTAGCTGGCGGAGAAAGGGTGAAGGTCTGCTGCTTGCACGGCGGGCAAGGCGAACAGCGCAAAAGCGAAGAGCAGGGCGCGACGCATAAAATCTCCTAGGTTCGAATCAAGTGGCCGCTGGCCGCGAGTAACTGACCGTCCAATAATGCACCCTGTTCGCCGAGAATCAATCGTCCCTCGGCAAACCAGCGAACAGCCAGCGGGTAAATCCTGTGTTCCTGGGTGTGAACCCGTTGCGCAAGTGTCTGCGCCGAATCTGCAGACTCTACCGGAACCACTGCCTGTACGACCAGAGGCCCGCCATCGAGTTCCTCGGTGACAAAGTGCACGCTGCAGCCATGCTCCGTGTCGCCGGCCTCGAGGGCGCGTTGGTGCGTGTGTAACCCTTTGTATTTGGGCAGCAGGGACGGATGGATATTGAGCAGGCGCCCTTGGTAGTGCCGCACGAAATCGGCGCTGAGGATGCGCATGAAGCCGGCAAGTACTACGAGCTTGGGGTTGAAGGCGTCGATCAGTTCGATCAAGGCGCAGTCGAAGGCCTCGCGACCTTCGAAAGCCTTGTGATCCAGGGAGCGGGTGTCGATACCCGCGTCCCTGGCGCGTTGCAGGCCGTAGGCGTCGCTGCGGTTGGAGATCACCGCAGCGATGCGCACCGGGCTGTCGCCGGTGCGCGTGCTGTCGATCAGGGCCTGCAAGTTACTGCCGGTGCCGGAGAGCAGCACCACGACATCACAGGTCTCAGGCATCAGTGAGCCTTGAGGTTCTTCAGCTCAACCTGGGCCGCGCCTTCCGGAGCGGTCGCGATCTGGCCGATAACCCAAGGCTGCTCGCCCGCTTCACGCAGTACGTTCAGCGCGGTTTCAACGTGCTCTTGCGCCACGCAGATGACCATGCCCACGCCGCAGTTCAGCACGCGGTGCATTTCGGTTTCGTTGACGTTGCCTTGCGCTTGCAGCCAGTCGAACACGGCAGGACGGGTCCAGCTTGCCACGTCGACAATCGCCTGGGCGCCTTTTGGCAGCACGCGCGGGATGTTGTCCAGCAGGCCACCACCGGTGATGTGGGCCATGGCTTTGACGGCGCCGGTGTCTTTGATCAGCTTGAGCAACGGCTTCACGTAGATGCGGGTCGGGGCCATCAGCAGGTCGGTCAGCGGCTGGCCGTCGAGCTGGGTGTTCTCGATGTCGGCGCCTGACACTTCGATGATCTTGCGGATCAGCGAGTAACCGTTGGAGTGCGGGCCGGACGATGGCAGGGCGAGCAAGGCGTCACCGGCGGCGACTTTGGAGCCGTCGATGATCTCGGCTTTTTCGACAACACCGACGCAGAAACCGGCCAGATCGTAGTCTTCGCCTTCGTACATGCCCGGCATTTCAGCGGTTTCGCCGCCGACCAGGGAGCAGCCCGACAGCTCGCAGCCGGCGCCGATACCGGTGACCACTTGTGCAGCGGTGTCCACGTTCAGCTTGCCGGTGGCGTAGTAATCGAGGAAGAACAGCGGCTCTGCGCCACACACCACCAGGTCGTTGACGCACATGGCAACCAGGTCGATACCGATGGTGTCGTGCTTGTTCAGGTTCAGCGCCAGACGCAGCTTGGTGCCCACGCCGTCGGTGCCGGACACCAGTACAGGCTGCTTGTAGCCGGCCGGGATCTCGCAGAGGGCGCCAAAACCGCCCAGGCCGCCCATGACTTCGGGGCGCGCAGTGCGCTTGGCGACGCTCTTGATGCGTTCGACCAATGCTTCACCGGCGTCGATGTCTACACCGGCGTCCTTGTAGCTCAGGGAGGGTTGCTTGCTCATGATCCAGGCCTTTAGGGGGGATTTCTGGGTAACGACCGAGCCGGCAGGCGCTTTTGGTAAAAAGGCCCAGCCGCTGACGGTCTGCGAAGGCGCGCGATTTTATCAGGCTTGAGGGGCAGCGGCCATCCTCGGGCCGACGGGCAGGGCCATATAGCTTAAAAAAGCCGCTTAAAAAAATGCTAAACGTGCCGGTAATGGCGTGTATTAAGGTATAGCCTTTACCCCGCTATCGTTATGACAGTACAAAAACTGCCATGACCCTGTGAATGTTTTACCGGCTGCTGTGGTCACAGCCTTGCCAAGCCGAGTTCACGCGGTCTGTTCCAGCCGCTAAATTTGTCGTTCGGGAATCTTCCATGCGTCTGTGTAATGTCTTCTTTGTAGGCTGCTTGTCATTGGTCAGCCTGGCGAGTCATGCCGAAACCCTCAATGGCCTTTATCAAGTACTTGAACCGGTTGCCAGCCAGTCGCCCCAGGAGCGTGACCAGGCCACCCAGCGCGCCGTGCAAACCCTGGTGATCCGCCTGACCGGCGATGCCAAGGCTGCCGAGGGACCGGGCCTGGCGGCGATTCGCAAAGACCCGCAGCAAATTATCAGCCAATACGGCTACGACGCCGGCCCGCCGGAGAGCCTGCAGGTGGACTTCGACCCTGTGAGCACCGATCGTGCCCTGCGTGAAGCGGGCCTGTCGATCTGGGGCAGCAATCGGCCGTCGATCCTCGGCTGGTGGCTCAACGACTCCACTGACGGCAGCAGCCTGGTCGGTGATGGCCAAGCGATAGCCGGTGCACTGCGCCGTGCCGCGCAACACCGTGGCTTGCCGTTGCGTTTGCCCTTGGGTGACCTGGAGGAGCAAGTCGTCGCCACAGCACCGAATCTGGAAGGTGCCGATGCCACGCCCTTGCGCGCCGCCTCCGAGCGTTATGGCGCCGACGCCTTGCTGGCCGTGCACGCGCGCCAGGAAGGCAACCAGTGGCAGGCCAAATGGCGCCTGTGGCTGGGCGACAAGAGCGAGCAGGGCACCGCACAGGGCGCTGACACTGGCGCGGTCGCCGATGCCGTAATGTTGGCGGTCAGCCAAAAACTGGCACCGCGCTTTGCGGTCAAGCCAGGTGTAAGTACCGAACAGCTGCTCGAGGTGCAGGGCATGAACCTGGAGCGCTATGCCGCTTTGGGTCATTTGCTTGAGCCCTTTGGTGCTCAGCCGCAACGGGTGGATGGCAATCGCATTGTGTACCGGGTCAACGGCAGTGCCGATCAGTTGCGTACGCAGTTGAGCCTGGCCAAGTTGCAGGAAGTGCCTGCGGGCGAAGCGCCGGTTCAACCGCCGGTAGCCGATGGTACGCAGCCGCCGGCTGCTCCCGAGCCTCAGGCGCAGTTACGTTTTCGTTGGTAGGTGAACTTCCTTCTATATAGATAGAAGGAAGCAAATAAGAGATGGAGTGGTTTATGGCGGATACGCGTCGTTGGGTGTGGCTTGGTGGGGTTGTCCTGCTGTGCGTTTTTGTGTTCTTGCTGCATTCGATCCTGACGCCGTTCCTGGTCGCGTTGCTGCTCGCTTATCTGTTCGATCCGGTGGTGGATCGCCTGGAGAAAGCCGGTTTGTCGCGAACCTTGGGCGTGGTTACGGTGTTTGCACTGTTCACGCTGATTATCACCGCCTTGGTGCTGGTGTTGGTGCCGATGCTGGCCAAGCAGCTGTTTCGCCTCTATGAGCTGGCGCCGCAAATGCTCGACTGGTTGCAGCACACGGCCATGCCGTGGGCCCAGGCCAAGCTGGGGCTGGCGGATGGCTTCTGGAAGTTCGACAAGGTCAAGGCGGCGATCAGTGAGCATATGGGGCAGACCACCGATATTGTCGGTGTAGTGCTCAGCCAGGCCACGGCCTCCAGCCTTGCGCTGATCGGCTGGCTGACCAACCTGGTGTTGATCCCGGTGGTAGCGTTCTATCTGCTGCGCGACTGGGACATCATGATGGCCAAGATCCGCAGCCTGCTGCCACGCAACAATGAAGAGCGCATCGTTTCCCTGGCGCACGAGTGCCACGAGGTGCTCGGCGCGTTTGTACGCGGCCAGTTGCTGGTGATGCTGGCGCTTGGGATCATCTATGCCGCCGGCTTGATGGCAATTGGTTTGGAGCTGGGACTGTTGATCGGCTTGATCGCAGGCTTGGCCGCCATCGTGCCGTATATGGGCTTTGTGATCGGTATCGGCGCGGCGCTGGTGGCCGGGCTGTTCCAGTTTGGCGGTGATCTGTACCCGATGCTCGGGATCGTCGCGGTGTTCATGGTTGGCCAGGCCCTGGAAGGCATGGTGCTGACGCCGCTGCTGGTGGGGGACCGGATTGGCCTTCACCCGGTGGCAGTGATCTTTGCGATCCTGGCGGGCGGTGAGCTGTTTGGCTTTACCGGCATTTTGCTGGCGCTGCCGGTGGCAGCGGTGATCATGGTGTTGGTGCGCCACGTCCATGATCTGTATAAAGATTCGGATGCGTATACCGGGGTTGAAGACCCGGATCTGTAACCGTTTCGCAACAAACCCGGCCTAAGCCGGGTTTGTTGTTTCTGGGGCAGGGTGTCAAACAATTTGCGCAAATCGCCCCAAGTTAACGCAAACCTTTGATTTTGCTTGTGGTCTGCTGCATTGTGCGCCCGGCGTCACGGGTATAAACTTTGCAAACTTTACACAGAGGCCACTAACGGTTCGTTTGGAGCCGTTCAGTCAGCATGAAACCGATTCAGCTGCCCTTGGGTGTGCGTCTGCGTGACGACGCCACCTTTATCAATTACTACCCAGGCGCCAATGCCGCTGCACTCGGCTATGTCGAGCGGCTCTGCGAAGCCGACGCCGGGTGGACTGAAAGCCTGATCTATCTGTGGGGCAAACACGGCGTGGGGCGTACCCACCTGTTGCAGGCCGCGTGCCTGCGCTTCGAGCAGATGGGCGAGCCGGCGGTATATCTGCCACTGGCTGAGCTGATGGACCGTGGCATCGGCATCTTCGACCACCTTGAGCAATACGAACTGGTGTGCCTGGATGACCTGCAGGCCATCGCCGGCAAGGCGGATTGGGAAGAGGCGCTGTTTCACCTGTTCAACCGCCTGCGTGACAGCGGCCGACGCTTGTTGATTGCTGCGTCCACCTCGCCGCGTGAGCTGCCGGTGAAGCTGGCTGACCTCAAGTCACGCCTGACCCTGGCGTTGATCTTCCAGATGCGCCCACTCTCCGACGAAGACAAGCTGCGTGCCCTGCAATTGCGCGCATCGCGCCGCGGCCTGCACCTTACCGATGAGGTCGGGCACTTTATCCTTACCCGTGGCACCCGCAGCATGAGCGCGTTGTTCGATTTGCTCGAACAGCTCGATCAGGCCTCCTTGCAGGCTCAGCGCAAGCTGACCATTCCGTTCCTCAAGGAAACCCTCGGCTGGTAGCCAACCCTTGTCCAGTGGGGTTTTCGGCAACTTCCAGGCGCCAGAAAACCTGCGTTTGGGCCGGTTTGGCCACGCAACAGGCATGAATAGGGTGTTAAGGGCTTAGATGTCATAGTCCAAACAAGAAGTCACATAGATCACGATTGAATTTGCAAATCGATGTGATAGTGGGCATAGTCTCGACTTCTTTACACATCAGCCACGGTCGTGCCCATGCTAAATCGCTTCGCACCCCTCGTGCCTCTCGCACTCGTTACCCTGTTGTTTGGTTGCGCCACCCACACTCAAAACGTGGCTGAACAGCACACACCACAGGTTCAAAATCAGGCAAAGTTCGTTGCAGCGCAGTCTTCTACTGTTTATGAAGAAGAAGTCGCAACCGAGAAAGAACTGGCCGCCTTCGCCGGCAGCAAGCCTTACCAGCTTCCCGTTCTGGCCGACAGCATCCTCGAACGCGGTATGTCCCTTATCGGTACCCGTTACCGTTTCGGCGGTACCTCTGAAGCCGGTTTCGACTGCAGCGGCTTTATCGGCTACCTGTTCCGTGAAGAAGCCGGCATGAATTTGCCACGCTCGACACGCGAAATGATCAACGTGGACGCACCGTTGGTCGCACGCAACAACCTCAAGCCCGGTGATCTGCTCTTCTTTAGTACGGCAGGCCGTGGTCGTGTAAGCCACGCCGGTATCTACTTGGGCGATAACCAGTTTATCCACTCCAGCAGCCGTCGCAGTGGTGGTGTTCGGGTCGACAACCTGGGCGACAGCTACTGGAGCAAAACCTTCATCGAAGCCAAGCGCGCACTCGCCATGGCCCCGACTACGGTTACCGCCAGTAAGTAAAGTTAAAGTGATACTTGAAGTTTGACGTGTAAGCGCTAGAATCCCTGGACATTGTTGTAATCCGTTCGCGCGAGCTTTGCTTGCGCGTTCTGGTTTTCAGCGTTCGGCAGCGAAAGCCGCATCCAGATCAGGATTGTTCTGCCCATGTCGACCTCAGCCCGCCTCATTCTGCTGGTATGTGCCGCGCTCCTCAGCGCCTGCGCAAGCCGTCCACCGCCGCCTGCGCCTGTCGCGGTCAAGCCCAAGCCGGTGTTCAACTATTCCACCCAAAATTTCTCGCCGGCTGCCGAAGACGTGCTCTTCCGTGCGCTGGGCCTGGTCGGCACGCCTTATCGCTGGGGCGGCAATACGCCAGACTCCGGGTTTGATTGCAGTGGCCTGATCGGTTTTGTCTACCGCGACGCCGCTGGCATCAGCCTGCCGCGCACCACCCGCGAACTGATCGTGATGCGTGCCCAGGATGTGAGCGAAAACAACCTGCAAACCGGCGACCTGATCTTCTTCGCCACCGGCGGTGGCACGCGAGTCAGCCACGCAGGTATCTACGTGGGTGAAGGGCGCTTCGTACACGCCCCGCAAACCGGCGGTACGGTGAAGTTGGACACCTTGTCCAAGGCCTATTGGCAGAATGCCTACCTGAGCGCCAAGCGCGTGCTGCCGGCAAGCCTGGCGCGTAATCCATAGGCTGCACAGGTTCAAGTGTGGGAGCGGGCTTGCTCGCGAAGGCGTGGTGTCAGTCAACAGATTCGTTGGCTGATCCACCGCCTTCGCGAGC